>NZ_CATNHG010000133.1:0-13499 GCF_950097965.1 Bacillus sp. T2.9-1 | reverse complement strand
AATCTCTTTTGTATATACAGTTTTTTTGCCCACGCAAAAACACCTCCGAATAATGTCACAATACTTATCTCAAGTATTGCCATTTTGGAGGTGTTTTATATTGTCTCACTATTTTAGGTTAGTCCATAACTAGCTAGAACGGTTAACCCTCTTTTTTTGTCTCCAACAATCAGAATAGGATAAAGATGGTAGAATAAAACAAACGACACTTCAATTAGTGGAGGCTTAATAACCATGAATTTTGACTTAGATAGGTACTTTTTAGAATTAGCATTACAAGAAGCTGAAAATGCATTACTTGAGAACACATACCCCATTGGAGCAGTAATAGTTGATGAAGATAATAATATAATTTCCAAAGGACGAAACCAAGTGCATCCACATCAAGATGCAACGGCACATGCTGAAATTATTGCGATAAGAAATGGCGGTCCGGCAATTTTACAGGGAAAAGTAAGTCGTCAGAAATATACTATTTATACCTCTTTAGAGCATTGTCCGATGTGTACAGGGGCCATCTTATTTGCCAATATGAAAAAGGTCATCTGGTTATTAAACGACGACATAGGATTTGGAGGCTATAGAAAAATAAAAGATGCTAATCTATTTGATGAACGGTTCGATGAAATCGAGATGGTGGGGGAACCTTATGAAGATTTGAAAAGAAGACAACAAGAGCTACTGAGTAAATGGTCTACTAATCCAAATCATATCGTTCACTTGAGAAATGCTTTAAAATAAATGAACCTTCTATCAGTGGGATTTCCCTTCTTCCCCACTGATAGTTAGTTGTTCCTTTATAGATAATTGAATTCCAACCTATCTTCTACAAATCTACTATGCAAGAGTTGTGAGCCTTATTGACGTTTATGAGTTAGTGAAAAAACTAGCTGTGTTTGCTAGCCTTTTGGAAGAACTCTAATGATAGATACATCTTTATATCCTATAAAAAAATTCTCTATGGAGAGGGCTGAAACTTCTTGAATGAAAACAATTTTTGCTTTGATCCAACTCAAAGCAGTTGTAAATGCCCTGTAATTTCATCTACATTGTTTCTATATCCTAAAATGGCTAAACAAGTATCTGTCTTTTCTCCATGAAACATGGTCAAGCCACTGTCTGTTATTAATTTAACTGCTTCTCCCTTTTCGATGGCTCTATTTTTCACTTCATGTAATTCGTCTAGACTTTTGACGTAGACACATATTTTAGTCGAAGATTCGCTGAACCATTTTTCTAATATCGCTTGTGTATGCACATCTTCGCGCTTTATCATATCTAATACTAATCCTAAGCTTGCGTGACTACCTTGGGCTACATATTTCCCCTTTGTCATACACAAATCTTTTCGAACTACAATAACCATTTTTGTTTCTGTTGCCTTCCTCTCCAATTAACGTCACCCTCTATATATTATTCTTCGGAACTTTTTTGTAATTTTCAAAATTCAAGCTCCGATTGCTATACTATTCCGTGATAAATTTATTTGTTACTTGTTTAAATAAAATCTTACCTAAGATGAAAAAAACCAAAAAAGCAAAAATCCCTTCACTTTTTTGGCTGATTATTTTTCTTAAATCATAAATGTCCTTTGCTAATCTAATTTCATCCCTCGCTTGAAATAGCAATCGGTGTTACTGCCTTAGATCGATCTACATAAATAAATCCATTATAGCGGACTGAAACTTTTGATGGTACATAATTCCCATAATGTTCATATGCTGCCTCATAGATTACCCCTATGGCACGATGACCGATTGTATGCTCAAAAAAGTAACGGTTTTCCTCTGTAAAGGTTAGATATTTATTAAAGGAGCCAGCACGATGAAGTTGTGCTTCCCAGCTATTAAGTTGTGCAGGAGGAATATTCATTATTTTGTACCAATCTCCCCATTTTTCTGCTGCAATGACGGTCCCCTTGTAGGTACCAAAACCAACTGCATACACATTTTCTGCTCCAAATTTTTCTTTTGCAATTTGCCCAACATTCACTAATCCTTCTTGTTCCATACTAGTAGCTCTTGCATCACCAATATGCGTATTATGTTCCCAAACAATCCCCTTTGCTTCCTTCCCATAAAATTGGCTGACAATCTCTAAAGCTTCTACCATATGATAATCACGAATATTCCATGATTCGATATCGTCTGTAACCATTGCTTTATAATAGGCTTCTGCATTTTTGGATACTAACCCATTTATTTGTAAATTAAGGTAGGACTCTTTATCCTCTTCCATGTATTGCTTTCTTTTCGATACAATAGAATTTAGAAGCTCTAATACTTCCTCTCTACAGCTTTCTCCCAAAAAAGCCGCAGACATGCCATATTGCTCTGGCCTTTTGTTATAGGGGTGAAAACAAGTAATTGCTTGCATCGCTTTATCCAAATCTGGTGAATTTATTTTTTGCAAATAAGCAACAATAGACTCCATCGATTCCCATAAGCTATAGACGTCTATGCCATAAAATCCAACCTTGTCTTCTTCCTTTTTATCAAAATTATATGCTTTTAGCCACTCAATAAGGGGAATGATTTCTTCATTTGCCCACATCCATGTTGGCCATCTGTGAAACTGAGAAAGTACTTCTCTAGCATGAGAATAATTTGAATGCCCTTTTACATACTGGTTCACTTCATAACAAGACGGCCAATCTCCTTCTACTGCAATAAAAGTAAAGCCATGATCTTGTATTAATTTTTTACTGATTTCTCCTCGAATGGTATAGAATTCTGCTGTACCATGGGTGGCTTCTCCCAGTAATATGTATTTTGCTTTACTAGCATTTTCGATTAAACCGTTTAAATCCTCTATATCATGAAAAGGCTGACTATATTGTTGGATATTTTCGATTGTCTTACTGATTTTTGTGACCATTTTTGTTCACATCCTTTCATTTGCTATTTCCTTTTAATGAATTCATTTTATTTTGTTCATTTAATTGCAAGGTATACTCCTTTATATTTAGCAAAACAAGGTATAAAGGTAAAAAAAGAAGGTGGAGACTCACGAGGCACTCGCTAGTCTCCACCTTTTTATCTATTTTCCCCATTCGATTCGATTACTTCTTTATACCAATAAAAGCTCTTCTTCTTGATACGGCGAAGGTCGTGCGTTCCTTCTTCATGCTGATTAATATAAACGAAACCATATCGTTTTTGGAATCCGTTCAACCAGCTTAGAAGATCAGTAAACGACCAAACACAATATCCCATTAAGTCTACTCCATCTGTAATGGCTTCTTGCATCGCGTTAATGTGAGCGCGGATAAAATCAATGCGGTAATCATCATTGACGATATTGCCTTCTTCCAGCTTATCAAAGGCCCCTAAACCATTTTCACTAATGAGAATAGGTAGATGATAGCGATTTGTAATTCTTCGAAGCGCTATCCGTAATCCTTGTGGATCAATATTCCAATCCCAATCTGTTCTTTCTAGATTTGGATTCTCGACTGTTTTATACACACCAGGTATTCCGGAATCCTGAGAAGTACCTTTTTTCCCAGAAGTGTTCATTTCAGCACTACCTACTCCGCCTTCTAACGGATTTTTCTCAAAGGTCGTTGTTTGATAATAGTTAAGTCCCATGAAATCAGGAGTACCTTCTCTTAATAATTCAAAATCCCCTTCTTCCACCTCAGGAGTTAATCCATTTGCCTCTAAATAGTTCCATGCAGCTTCTGGATATCTTCCCCAAGCATAAATATCCATCCACCAATGGCTATTCAATTCCTCCGCATTCTCTGCTGCAATAATATCTTCTGGTTTTGAAGTTAATGCATATGCAGGCGAGTACGCAAAGCTAGGACCAATTTTTCCATTTGGAACATATTGGCGGAATGCTTTAATAACACTCGCATTCGCTAAGTTTGCATGGTGATTTACTTGATAGAAACGTTTTTCATCTGTCACTCCAGGTGGATGTACAGCCATTCGGTAGCCTAAACCAGTGAAAATATTTTGCTCATTTAAACTAACCCAATATTTCACTCGGTCCCCAAACTGTTTAAATAATTCAATACTATAATTGGTGAAATCCTCAATAATCTGACGAGACTCCCACCCTGCATATTCATCTTGCAGGATTTGTGGAAGATCCCAGTGATAAAGAGTAAGAACTGGCTCAATATTATACTTGATTAACTCATTAATTAAATTATTGTAAAAATCAATTCCCGCTTGATTGACTTCGCCTCTTCCTTCTGGAAAAATACGAGTCCAAGCAACGGAAAATCGATAAGCCTTCATTCCCATTTCAGCCATCAGCTGCACATCTTCTTTATAACGATGATAATGATCTACTGCAACATCTCCATTTGTTCCTTTAAATGTTTTTCCCGGAATCCTAACAAATTTATCCCAATTTGAAACTCCTTTGCCATCCTCATTCCATGCACCTTCTACTTGATACGCTGCAGATGCAGCACCCCAAAGAAAATTATTAGGGAACGCTTTCATTGATTGATGAATCACTTCGCTCAACTCCTTAAATTCTTAGAAATAATACTCCTATTATAGATATATATTCTTAGCTAACATCCTTTTTTCATCACTACACATTTAGATACTGTATAAAACCAGGTGTAAAAAGTATAGTTCATTATAAAATAAGTATATACATTTAATAACATTTTCGCAATACATAGCTATCATTAACTTAGAAAACCTTTACTCCCTCTATGAACTTAACATGAGCATGTATGAAAATTTATTAGAATACAATATAATGAAGGAAAAGGAGGAGATATTTTTATGGAATTTTCTTTATTTTGGGTAATAAACATTTTAATAACAGTTTATTTAGTTATAGATTCCAAAAAGCAAGGCAAAAACCCTGTTCTATGGGGAATCATGGGCTTTCTGTTTGGAATCATTACACTTTCTATTTACTTGATTAGAACAGATCGAAAAATTTTAGGATGGATTTTACTCGTATTAGCAATAATATTCATGCTACTATTTATCCTATTTATTATCGCCATTTTGTTTATGTCTTTTTCTTATCTTTAATTCTCTAAATTAAAACCCAAATGGTGGACATATTTTATATGTTGTCCTGATTTTGGGTTTTGATTAACATATTATTTTAAGTTCTTCCTTTTTTAAATACTACATTCTATTCCTATAAAAAATTCCCCTCCCTCCTTATTACAAAAAAAAGAGTCAGGATGTCCTTCTGCTATTCCTGAACTCTATATAGAAATTCTTATTCCATTTCTTCTTCTGTAAGCAATCTTGTTGCTTTTCCAATTGTTCCATCCTGGAGATTCCAAATGTCATTATGATCCTCAACCGCATTGCTAAAATCATTTTCCTGCCATCTTTCTAAAATAGATAGGTATAACCTGCTATTCTCATAAACATCAGTGTTTTCTTTTATTACTTCCAATAAGCGAGCAATTCTTCCTTGAGTTGGTTCTATAGAACCCCATTTTTCATCCGCATAAACTTTTGTATGGCTCATCTGATGAATAGCATCTTGGATTTCTAATTCTTTCATATTGTTAGGAAACTCAGAAATAAGCTCCAAATCCGCTTCTGGATCAGTGGAAGTAGTGGAATTATTATTATCGATTTCTTCACTCTTATCATCTTTCTCACTATTTACTGTCATCCTTTTTTCTGGCTCTGGCTTTACTTCAAAGTCTGTATCATTACTAGAAAAAAAGTAAACCCCAGTTCCCACAACAACTAAACTAACGAAGATTATTATAGCGAATTTATTTTTCATTATGACCTTCCTTACATGTTTTATTTCAACAGCTGTTCAATAACTTGTGCAACCCGGTGATCATATGGTTGAATTTCATCTGCAAGAGTTTCTAAACGTCTTTGACAATAAGCTTCCTTTTCTTTTAGATCATTTCCTCTTTTCAGTTCGGCTCCGATAATCTTTAACTGTTGAATCAATTCATCCATTTGCTCTTTGGTAGGACTGATTGCAGAAGTTGTTTCTGTAAAGTGACCTTTTTGTGCAGCATTTGCTAATTGCTCCTTAAAGAGATGCTGGTAGGTTGCGTAATGACTTTTACGATGTCCGTTTGCTCCTGAAGGATGAGGAAAATTAAACAAAATTGTTTTATTTTCAATCTTACCTTCTTCTACTAAGTATTGAAGTAAATCAGAAACTGCTTTTCCAGTAGGAATAATAACAGCATCTTTTAAACTGTTAAGTTCAGGGATTAACAGTTCATCTATCATTCTAGTAAAAATCGGATGTCCCATTAATTTTGGTTGACTTCCACTATAATTCTCTCCATTAATAAACACAGGGTATCTTAACACAGAAGATGTATGTAACAAGGAACTCTTCACATTAAATAATTGTTCACAACTATCAATGCCTAAATGTTTATGTAGTTCTATTCCATCAAGCATTTCAATGAGGTTCTTCCTCATTGCTCCACCAAAACTAGCATCGTATTTTGCATGATACTGTACTTGCTCCTCATCCTCTTTGTCCATATGATGGAGCACATAATTATAAGCCAACTCCATTTGCGTCCATCCAGGAGTAATTCCTAATATAACTACTTTAGCGCTTTTGTTAATATAATCGAAAGGGGCCCAATATACTTCTACCTTTTCATCCTTAGCGTACAAAAATCTCTCAGACATTAAATCTCTTTTTTCATACGTTTCTTTAAGTGGTGTTTTACACAACTCACTCCTATAATTTTCAAAACTCATTCTAGTTCCTCCTCCAATTTAACGATAATAATCATACCAATAAAAACCAATAACACTTTGCAAACAAAATAATAACACGAGTAAATATCACTGTCAATATTTTTCATAATATGTTATTATATCGGTAAACTAAATGCTATAAAGGGGATAGTATATGCCCAATTCTATAAATGAAAGAATTAAAAATAGAAGAAAAGAATTACATTTATCTCAAGCTGAATTGGCGAATCAAATTGGATTAAAGCCACCTGCTATTAGCCAATATGAATCTGGTGCAAGAAGGCCTTCCTTTGAGATTATTCAAAAACTAGCATTTGCTCTAAAAGTAACGACAGAATATTTAATTTCAGGTGTAGATCAAGTAAAAGCACAGCATTCGATTAATTTATCTGATCGTTTGTTCCTAAATATCGTTAACTCCTTATCACCACAAGATAAAGAAAAATTAGTTGAGTATGCAGCTTTTTTAGCAACTGGTAGAAAAATTAAAATGGATATACTATATGAAACACCAAAAGAATATGCGGAAGCCATTTTAACAGAAAAAGTAGAAGAACCGTTACCCATTGATTTATATAAATTAGCAAATGAGTTAGGAATAAAAGTTTTGGAAGATGATTTAGAGGAAGCAGAAGGAATTTATATACAAAGTGAATTTCCCATTATTTTATTAGCTCGAAGAAAAAAACACGAGCACAGAGCTAGATTTACATTAGCCACACTTATTGCACATCATGTTTTGCCATGGCACCTAAAAAATAAATACTTTTCCAGAAAATATAGGAATAACCAAGATAAAAATCAGCAATTTGGAGTATCCTCTCTCCTAACACAAGAAATCGAAGAAATGGAAGCACATCAGTTTGCCTCCACCCTTCTTATTCCAACAAATCATTTAACTATGGAGTTCACAAACAAAGTTGTAAATATAGAGACCGTTCAGCACTTTGCAGAAAAATATCACGTTACGTTATTCATGTTTTTAAATAGATTAGTTGATTTTGCACCAGAAAAATATGCAGTAGTCCAATCAGATGGCTCAAATATTATGAAAAGATTCCAAGGAAATCGAGCGCTAGTATCTAAATTACATACTAATAGCATTGCCGCAAGCTTTTTTCATAAACCTAGTACACAAATAGAACTAAGACGAAATGAAGTCCCAGCATCCTACTGGTTTATAGACAGTAAGATGAATGAAACGGTTATAGAGGAGTCTGTGTATAATCCTGATACGGGGAGAGTTTTGAGTTTGATTACTATTTTGGAGGAAAAATAAGAGCTGTCCAACCGTCCATTAATGACGGTAGGACAGCTCTTTACACTTATGACTAAACCGAAAGAGACTCCTCTGCTATATTAGACATCTTTGACCTGAAGCTTCGTTGTTTATCCGTCTGAAAATCAACTTTTTCTCCTCTTTTCTTTAACATAATATCCGCCGTTTTAGAAATAATAATAGTTAAAGAAAGGAGGGAAAAGTATGACCCAAAATAAAGAGAACTTAAATTCCATTATGAAACCAGATTTTGCAGGAACGGATGCACAAAAAGTAAAACAAGAAATTCAAAAAGATGTAAAAGCAGGAGATGGCGCAATGACTTCTAGGGAGGCAGGACATATGCGTGAGTCAACAACCCACGACTGATGTCACGGGCTTGTAAGGTCTTGTAACCTTTGGAATTTACAGCGGACAACAAGACCGATGTCTTGCCCTTCAAATCAAGCTAGAGATACTGTTTGGGCTCCAAGCAACCCGTTTGTATTAATATACCACAACTGTTTGCAGTAGTAGTATATTTCTTCTTTGCTTTTAAGCAAAGAAAGAAAATGTCGGACAATTGAGTTAGCAGAAGTTAATCCTACTAGCCCTCTAAAGGAAAACTAAAAATCTCTTTACACATTGTACAACTGTCTGTTCATCAAATCATCCAAGCTATCTAGGAGTAGTATGTTCCTATGATTAATATTAATCCATGATTTGATTACACTTTCTGCAGACTACATTTCACTAGAGATACTCAATAAGATTACATAAAAAAGACTGCCAAGCTTTAAAACTTAGCAGTCCATTATTTCTAATACACTTTTAATTAAAGAAACTCAATTGTTCCATTTCTTTAAATTTAATTTCCGTATCTGGTTCTGTACTATTAATTTCAGAAATTCGTTTTCCCATTCTCTCAATGAGTCCCACCACTAAAGCATTTCCCATACAAAAATATCGCATTCGCTCAGACATACCTTCTGTCCAATTATCTGGGAAACCATTCAGTCTTTCGCACTCAACTGGCGTTAGTATTCGTAATCTCTTTGTAGTAGGATCTTCAACTACATGACTACTTCTATTCACTGTTCCTTCACTAGTCAACATGGTACGGCCTGGTTTATCTAAGGGGTCTGGAAAAGCCATACCCCCTTCGGAAAATATATATTTATGGCCACTTGCAGCAGTTCTTTCAATCTTTTTAGGACCTTTTAAGTATTTAAACTTTTCTATTGCTGCTTCTTTCAAATAATATTTTTCGTCAACATTAGATTCAAGTATTTCTCCTAATGTCTTTGACTTTTCCTCTTGGGCCAAAGTTTCTTCTGTATAAACAATACCATTTCTCATAATCCCAGCATTTAAATATTTCATCGAGAATTCATCTGATACTTCAAGTATATCTTCTGGTAATTCTCTTAATTGGGCAGCATGCTTAGACGACGATTCCACTTTAATAGGAAACGGTTTAGCAAAAAAACCTTCTTTATGCAATATTTCTGCATCAGTAATTTTTTCTCTATCTTTAATATATTCAGTATCGTTTCTAATAGCAAAAATGAAGACTCTCCGTCTTCGTTGTGCCTGTCCATACTCTGCAGCATTAATAACTCTCCATTCTACAGAATAGTTTAAATCTCGAAAACTTGCTAACATTATAGAAAAATCTCTTCCACGCTGTTTAGATGGAGATTTTAATAATCGATCAACATTTTCAAGCAAAACATACTTTGGTCTTAATTCTTTAAGGAAGCGAACTATTTCCCAAAATAAAACGCCTTTTTTCCCTTGAATACCTTGTTCACCAGATAAACTTCTTGCAACAGAATAGTCTTGACAAGGAAATCCTCCTACTAGTAGTTGGGCATTTAAGTATTTTAAACTATACTCATCAACAGTTGCTATATCTTTATTGGAGTGTATTCCTTGGTCCATAAATTGTCTTTGATAACAATTAAAGGCATCTTGAACCTTTTTTGATGGCTCCCATTGATTCCCCCATACTATTTCAAAATTCTTCGTTGCTTCTAGACCTAATCGAAAACCGCCTACGCCTGCAAACAACTCTAAAGCCTTAATCATTTATCGAACATCCTTTCGGTATAAAATATACCAAAAATATAGTAATATATAGGAAGAAATTACATTAATGTATGTTGTTGTTAATTTCTTAAAACTAAAACAATACTATTTTCATTTTATCACACTTTAAGAACAAACGCTCTGTTTGTATATCTAAAATAAATATTCTAAGGAGATATTATGTTATACAAAACCGAATCTGAATTACTAAGTAAAGCCAAAGAAGCCGAAGGTAAAACATTTGGTCAAATAGATATTTATAATAGATTGTCTAATCGTAAATCAAAAGGTAGTTTAGGTCAAGTTATCGAAGAAAGTTTCTTTGGTTATAAAATTAATTCCGATGCTAGACCCGATTTTGAAGAATTAAGAGTGGAATTAAAAGTAACTCCGTTTAAAAAGAACAAAAATGGAAGTTTATCTGCCAAAGAGAGACTTGTATTAAATATAATAAACTATATGGAAGAAGTTGAAACTACTTTTCACACTTCTAGCTTCTGGGAGAAAAATCAAAAATTATTATTAATGTTTTATGAGTGGACACCAAATAATGAAAGAAATGATTATTATATAAATAAGAGTATTCTCTATTCTTTTCCAGAGGCAGATTTGGAAATCATTAAAAACGATTGGAAAGCAATTCTCGATAAAATTAAACAAGGAAAAGCACATGAATTATCCGAAGGAGACACCATATATTTAGGGGCATGTACAAAAGGAAGTAATAAAAATTCACTAAGAACTCAACCATTTTCGGATATTCCCGCAATGCAAAGAGCATATTCCTTAAAACAATCTTATATGACAGCTCTAGTAAGAAAACATATAAAGCAAGAAAATCTAGTGAATTTTGCTAACGCAATCGAATTACAGAAAAAAAGTTTTCATGAACTACTAAATGAAAAGTTTGCCCCCTATATTGGATTAACGGATGAAGAAATATCTAAGAAACTAAATATTAAATATAACAAGAGCTCCAAAAGTTTCATTCCCCAAATTATAAGTACTTTATTAGGCATAAAGGGGACAAAATTAGATAACATTGAAGAATTCGCAAAAGCTAATATACAATTTAAAACGATTCGATTAGAACCAAATGGTATTCCAAAAGAATCCATGTCATTTGAAAATATCGATTTTAATCAGTGGAAAAATGAAAGCTGGGAAGAAAGTTACATACGTAATCGCTTCTATGAAACGAAATTCCTATTCATTGTATTCCAATATAAGGAGCAAAAAAAAGATAACCCAAATAGGAAGTTATTTTTTAAAGGAATTAAATTATGGAATATGCCAGAAAATACTATCGAGTCAAAAATAAAAGAACTCTGGGTTGAGGTTAATAAACTATTGCATAGTGGTCTAAAAATTGAATATATAAAGCGCGGGGAAAATCTCGTTGAAACAAATAACTTTCCAAAAAGTTCTTTTAATGGTGTAACCCATATTCGCCCAAAGGGAAAAGATGGAAATGACAAGGTCGAATTACCAAATGGTCAATTAATTACTAAGCAATGCTATTGGTTAAATAATTCATATGTTTCAGAAATCATTAAAGATTAATAAACAAATAAAGAGAGGCTGGGACATAAGTATTTCAACTAACAGTAAACACGAACTATAATGTAATTATATTGTATAAAAGTTCGTGTTTGTTTTTTTAGAAAAAGGTTTAAAACCGAAGTGAAATGGAGCGGAGGACGGTCGACTCCTGCGGGAAATAGAGGAAAGGCTGAGACCCCGCAGCGCAGCGAGGAGGCTCAGCTTCCTCCCCGGCGCATCGAGCGTCTGTAGCGCAATGGAACGTCTTGGTTTTTACACTTACCTATATTTAAAAACAGAGATTAAGTAGCTTTATTTAAGAGCTAAATTAAATATTGTTCGTCTTTAATGATTAGTTATTTTGTTTTGTCCCACCCTCTTTATTCTTATACTTCTTCAAAAACTAGTCTGTTTGTATTTTTATCATATTTATATTTGATGAATCTTACATTTCTCCATTCAGCAGATTCTGTGGGACGTCTTCCTTTAATATAATTCCGCTTGCAAATATTCTCTCTCTCCTTAATTACTTCCTCTGGAAAATCATATGCCACAAGAAAAGCTTCAATCATTGAATAATCTCCATGAGAGTATTCTTGATTAATCCAGTCTACATATTTCATCACCTGATTAATTGCTTCTTTATTCGCACCATCTCTTTTAATCTCTATTAATAAGTACTTAGAAATAGTATCAAAACCTTCAATATTTCTATATCCAAACATATCCATTTTATCCATATAATCAATTGGTTTAAACGGTGAAGCAATCACTTGGTGAGAAATATAATCCCACTTTCCAAATATACTTTCTTTATTATTGGTAATAATATCAGCAATATGAGCTTCAATTGCCATCTCATGCCTTATGTAATCTTCTTTAGAAGAGTATTTTAAAATATTCTCTGATGTTAAAGAATACTTATCGGATAATTTATGTTTTATACTATTTCGTAGCGATTCACTAAATGAGAATTTCCCTTGCCCTATGTTTAGATACTCTTCATTTCTCTTCAATATAATATCCCTTAGAGCCTTATTTTCTTCTTCATCAATTTTTATAAAAGATACCTTCCAGAATGCCCTTAAAATTCTAAATTTATCAGGATTAGAAGCTAAAACGTCATCCATGTCAATTCCTTTTTCAAAAAAACAGGGATAAGGATAGAATGAACAAATAAATCTATTATTAATAGAATTTTCAGATTCATCTAACAACAAACTATCTTTAATATATCCGTAGATTGGTATTTTAGGAATATCTGCATCAGGATAATTTAGAAATTTACAATCATTCTTGATATTTTTAAGAATACCTATTCCATAAATTTTTCTTTTAATAAAAAAATATACATTATCTCCTTCTTTCATAGTTAGATAGTCAGTTAAAGTTCCTTCATGGTGAGCTAACCAGCGATTATTCGTTGGCTCTGTCAAGTTAGTACTATAAATACCGTTATTTATAATTTTTTCAAGTGACTTCATATTATTTAAGTTAAATACATACCCTGCCATATTATCCCCTTATTTTTTGTTTTTTCTTGTTGTGCTATCTATTCACAAAAATAATACACCTAATATTTCCCATACTCTTTCAATTCTAATATTATCCACACATTAAATCAAATATATCAACATAAAAGGCATTTTCCTCTTTGATATAATGTTTATTTCAATGCTCTTCTATATGTAGAGTTCTAAAAAAAACAAAAGCCAGGCACCACTAAAAGACACTTGTCCTTTGCAGTTGCCTGACACTTAGAAAATAAGATTAAATTATCTACATTTTTTCACTAGCGTCGCATAAAAATTGACGGAATTTTCCGTTATTAATTATCCTTACTTTTGAGTAAAAAGAAAGATGATTAAACATAGGTAGTAAACATCCATTTTTTTACTATACCTTGTGGCGAGTGT
>NZ_CATNHG010000132.1:0-14184 GCF_950097965.1 Bacillus sp. T2.9-1 | reverse complement strand
TCTGTTGTAAACTGATTCATAGGGAAGACCTCTTTTCTAGGATTGGTTGTGGTGACTTAATTCTACCAAGAGAAGGTCTTCCTTTTTACATGGAAATTTTCATTTACACAAAATATTTTATACTCTCAAGTAGAAAGAGAAGAGAGAGAGAAGAACAAAAAGCTGAATGCTAATTAAAAAAATTACCTAATTGTAGTGGGGTAAGATAAAATGACTTTATATATATGAAATCCTGTTTTTGTAAGACAGCTAATTTCAATAAATAAAAAGTCGAGGAGAAGAGAAATTGATTGGGACACTATTTAACTGCTTCATGATTCTAGCAGGAAGCACGATTGGAAGTCTTTTGAAAAAAGGCATCAAAGCGGAGTACCAAGATATATTAATGCAAGCAATGGGACTAGCTGCAACTGCTCTTGGGATTCATTCTATTGTTCAATATATGCCAGATAGTCAGTATCCAGTGCTTTTTATTGTAAGTCTTGCCATTGGTGGCTTAATTGGAGAAAAACTGAATATCGAAATTGGTTTTAAACGAATTGTCGCAAGATTTTCAAAAGGGAATTTAGCGGAAGGCTTATCAACAGCGATTCTCTTATTTTGTGCGGGAACTTTGTCCATACTTGGTCCAATTGAAAGTGCTTTAAGAGGAAATCATACATATCTTTTTACAAATGCAATTTTAGATGGGGTTACGTCGGTTGTGTTAGCTTCTACCTTTGGTTTCGGAATTGCGGCATCCGCTCTCGTTTTATTTTTATGGCAAGGCTTTTTTTATATGACAGCAGGCCTACTTGCAAACTTTCTAACACCAGATTTATTAGCTGAAATATCGATTATTGGCGGAATCCTTATTCTAAGTTCAGGCCTAAGTATATTAGGTATTAAAAATTTTAAGACATTAAATCTGTTGCCATCGTTATTAATTCCAGCAATTTGGTATATTATGCTGAAACTAGTATAGATTCTTTCTCACATTTGATTAAAAGTTTCATTTATGGGGAATATACCAATCAGAGGTGATAATAATGCAAAAAGAACTTGAAACATTAAGAGACTTAATAAAAGATGTGGATACTGCAATGCTTACTACAATCTCTGAAGAAGGTCTTGTATCTCGTCCAATGAAAACGCAAGAAGTAGAATTTGATGGAGACTTATGGTTTCTGACAAAGAAGGATACGGAAAAGTATGAAGAGATTTTGCATGAAAATGAAGTGAATGTCGCCTACGCAGGAAAATCCTATGTTTCTATCAGAGGAAGAGCTGAACTCGTTGATGATCTTGCTAAGAAGAAAGAGTTATGGAGTAATGCCTATGAAAAAATCTTGCAGACTTCATACGATGATCCTAATATCGTATTAATTAAAGTAAAGGCTGAATCAGCAGAATATTGGGATACAGGAAGCTTTACGAAAAATGTCGTTTTCATCTATAAGCGGATCACTGGTCAAGAAGCAGAAGACACAGACATAAATGAAACATTGGAATTATAAAAAAGCTTAGAGTTTTCAGCTCTAAGCTTTTTTTGTGCTCTCACCTATTTATTTTGATTTAAGAATATTTAAATAATGTAAACAGTGTAAAAGAAAATGGAAGTTTGTCAAACAACTATTATGTGTTTGTTAATGATTGGTAAATTTGGTTTTCAACATGACTTTATATGTTTAAATAAAAATGTAATTCAAATGGGGAGGGATTAGTTAGTGGTAGCAGTAGAAATGAAGGACATTTCTAAATCATATGATAAGCAGAAATCCGTTATTGATCAGATTAGTCTTTCGATAGAAGAAGGGGAATTTTTTGTCCTTGTAGGACCGTCTGGCTCTGGAAAAAGTACATTACTGCGAATGATTGCAGGCCTAGAAGAAATTTCAGGTGGGGTACTAAAGATGAATAATCAAGTTGTCAATCACCTGCCGCCAAAGGATCGTAATTTATCGATGGTCTTTCAAAATTATGCATTATATCCACATTTAACGGTGGAGCAAAATATTCTTTTCGGCTTACACGCCAAAAAAGTAGACAAGATGGAACAACAAAGAAGACTGCAAGAAACGGTAGAGATGATGGGATTAACGGAGTTATTAAAACGAAAGCCAAAGGAATTGTCAGGTGGCCAAAGACAACGTGTTGCACTAGCAAGGTCTGTTGTAAGTGAAGCTCCTATTTGTTTAATGGATGAGCCCCTTTCAAACTTAGATGCAAAGCTCCGTGCACATATGCGAATAGAAATCCGCCGCTTGCAAAAGAAGCTTGGTTTAACAATGATTTATGTTACCCATGATCAAGTAGAGGCAATGACAATGGGGGATCGCATTATGGTACTAAATGATGGGAAAATTCAGCAAATAGGCGAACCCATTACTTTATATAATCAGCCTGCTAATTTATTTGTTGCATCCTTTATTGGTTCACCCAAAATTAATTTAAGCAAAGCAAAACTGATTGATCAAAAATTGGTTCTTGAGAATGGTCTGCAAATTACGATGGACAAAGAGGATACTCTCCCATTATTATCTCAGCCGAATCTTACAATGGGGATTCGAGCAGAACATATTTTCCCAGGGACGGCTGAACAAACAAGCCATACTTTAGAAGTAGTGAATGTAGAGCAGCTTGGGAATGAAACGCTATTAACCTTTGAAGTGGGAAAAGAGCTGTGGACAGCGAAATGGTTAGGTCAATGGAGAATTCAAGTTGGAGATCAAGTACCGGTTCAGTTGTCTTCTAAGAATATTTGTTTTTTTAATTCTGAATCAGGAGCATTAATTCGCCCAGCAGTTGCTATGAAAGAACAAGAGGTTGTTGGACTATGAGTGAAATCGCATATCAACAGGAAATACAGCATTCTGTCGACTTTCTAAAGGAAAAAAAGAAGCAGCGGTTACAACATTTGTTCAAAGGGATGCTATTTCTATTCCCTTCTATTCTATTATTTAGTGTCTTCTTATTTTATCCATTGGGGAAAACGATTTATTTGAGTTTTTTCTTAACAGATAATCGTGGGGATCCCACCGTATTTGTTGGCATGGAAAATTATCTGGAAATTTTTAAATCGCCGATCTTCTTGCAAAGCTTAAAATCAACTTTGTTATTTGCCTTATATACTGTTCCAGGAAGCATTATCGTCAGTTTGTTTCTGGCTATCCTTGCAAATGAGAAGCTTCGTGGTATCGGTGTTTTTCGAACAGTATTTTCCTCTTCGATGGGGATATCTGTTGCGGCTGCATCTGTGTTTTGGATGTTCTTATTTCACCCTACGATTGGGTGGCTGAATACCATCGTAAAAGCATTCGGATTTGAGCCTATTGGCTGGCTTACTGATCCAAATTGGGCGCTCTTTTCCGTTTCTGTATCCACGATTTGGATGAATGTTGGCTTTACATTCTTGATTTTATTAGGTGGTTTGCAATCGATCGATTCCTACTTATATGAAAGTGCTGATATTGATGGGGCAGGCTATTTTTATAAGTTAAGACGAATTACGATTCCAATGCTGTCGCCAACCTTATTTTTTGTATTGACTGTAACGTTGATTAATGCCTTTCAAACATTTGGCCAAGTAGATATGTTAACGAGAGGTGGACCGCAGAATGAGACAAATTTAATCGTTTATTCCATTTATCAGGAGGCGTTTATGAACTACCAATATGGAACAGCGAGCGCTCAAGCGATTATTCTTTTTGTGATTATTCTTGTTCTGACTATCATTCAATTTAAACTTGGAGAAAGGAAGGTTCATTATCAGTGACATTGCCCATTCATAGAAAAATTATCTTTTATTTATTATTAATTATTTCAGCACTGCTTATTTTCTCGCCAGCAATTATTGCATTTTTGATGAGCTTTATGTCCTCACAAGATATTATGACAGGAAAATTAATTCCGACAGGATTAACATTAGATAACTATTTAAAAGTATTTGAGCGTTTTCCGTTAATGCAATATTTGTTAAATAGTTTCATTGTATCCATCGTCATTATGATGGGGCAATTAATACTTGCTAGTTTAGCAGCATATGCATTTGTGTTTTTGGAATTTAAAGGAAGAGATTTTCTTTTCTTTATCTTTATTGCAACCATGATGGTGCCATTTGAAGCATCTATCATTCCAAACTTTCAAACGATAAGGAATCTTAACTGGCTTGATCATTATAATGGTTTGACGATTCCATTTTTCGCAACTGCCTTTGGAACTTTTCTCTTGCGGCAGAACTTCAAGCAGATTCCGAAAGAGTTGAAGGAGGCAAGCGAAATAGCAGGGATTGGAGACTTTAAATTTTATTTAACAGTTGTTCTACCTATGGCGAAAACAAGTTTGATTACGCTTGGAGTGTATGGGTTTGTAACGTCGTGGAATATGTATTTATGGCCGTTACTTGCGACAACAAATGATAGTGTGCGCACTGTGCAAATAGGTCTTAGACAGCTTCAGTCACAGGAACAATTAAATGAATGGGGCGTTATTATGGCAGGGGCAATTATTGTTGTTTTGCCAACGCTGATTCTATTGTTTTTGGGACAGAAAAAACTCCAGAAAGGGTTAACAGAAGGAGCTTTGAAATAATTTTTCAAGGAAAAAACTAATAGATAAATTAGGGAGTGTGCGGAAAATGACTAAAACGAAGCAGTTACTAAGCATGTTTATTCTATCATTGGTTTTATTAATGGTTGGATGTAGCAATAATACAGAATCATCTTCTAATAATGGAGAAGAAAAGGATGGTCCAACTACCGTTACTTTCTGGCATTCTATGGGAGGAGCAGCACAGGAAGCGTTAAATGCGATTGTGGATGAATACAATGGCTCTCAAGATAAGGTGAAAATAAATGCAGAATATCAAGGTACATATGATGAAGCATTAACGAAATTTCATACTGTTGCAGGAACAGAAAGTGCTCCAACAATGATGCAGGTTTTTGAAATTGGTACAAAGTCGATGATCAATAGTGGTTTTGTTGAACCAATTCAAACACTTGTTGATGAAGATGGGTATGATATGAGTGGCTTAGAAGAGAATATAACGAACTATTATAAAATTGATGACACTTTTTATTCTATGCCATTTAACTCTTCTACACCTGTTATGTACTACAATAAGGATGCCTTTAAGGCAGCGGGCTTAGATCCAGAGAAAGCACCAGCAACATTTGAAGAAGTTGAAGAAGCTGGAAAGGCAATCGTAAAGGCAAACCCTGAAATGAAAGGATTTGCGCTCCAAGCATATGGTTGGTTATATGAGCAATTATTAGCGAACCAAGGGGCTTTATTAATGAATAATGATAATGGTCGAACAGAAACACCAACAGAGATTGGCTTTACAGAGGAACAAGGGAAGTCTGTGTTTAATTGGGTTAAAAAGATGATTGATGATAAAACATTTGCTAACTATGGAACAAATGGAGATAACATGGTAGCAGGTTTCCTTGCAGGAGATGTTGCGATGTTTATGCAATCTTCTGCTAGTGCAAGAGATGTAATTGATAATGCACCATTTGAAGTAGGCGTTGCTTTTATTCCACACCCAGAAGCAGTAGAAAGACAAGGAGTAGTTATTGGTGGCGCTAGTCTTTGGATGATGAAAGACAAGAGTGACGAGGAGAAAAAGGCTGCTTGGGAATTTATGAAATACTTACAAACAAAAGAGGTACAAGCAAAATGGCATGTTGGAACAGGTTATTTTGCGATTAATCCAGATGCTTATAACGAACAAGTTGTAAAAGATGCTTATGAACAGATGCCACAACTAAAAGTAACTGTGGAGCAGTTACAATCGACTAAGTCTTCTTATGCTACGCAAGGTGCCTTAATGGATATGATTCCAGAAGGTCGCCGTATTAGTGAAACAGCACTTGAAACGGTATATAACGGTGGAGATGTCGAGGAAACATATAGCATGATGGTGAAACAGTTAAATGAAGCAATTGAAAAAGCAAATCGAGCAAGAAAATAAGCTATAGGGAAAGACCAACATGATTAAATCATTTAATACTTGTTGGTCTGTTTCTTTCCATTATAAAGGAGGAGAAGGGATATGAATAGAACAAAAATATATGGACATAGAGGGGCAAAGGGTAGATATCCAGAAAATACACTACTTAGTTTCCAGCAAGCAATTTTACAAGGGGTAGATGGAATAGAGCTAGATGTTCATATGACAAAGGATGGCGAAATCGTCGTTATTCATGATGAATTTTTAAATCGGACAACAGATGGAACTGGCTTTGTACGGTCATATACATTAGAGGAAATAAAGGCATTTAGTGCAGGAAGTAAGTTTTCCTCCCTGCCTGATTTTGAAGAAAGCTGGTTATTAGAAAAAGTACCAACCTTAAAAGAAGTATTGCAATTGTTAGCTCCATACCCAATTGAACTAAATATAGAACTTAAAACCTATACATTTGAATACGAAGGTATTGAAGAAAAGACGATTGCTCTTGTGAACGAATACGGAAATGGGCGTAAGGTCGTGTATTCTTCCTTTCATTTGCCGACTTTATTAAGAATTAAGGCGATTGATCCATCTGCTTCGATTGCCTGGTTATTAAATCAAGTAATCTCTAATCCTCTTGATTACATAAAAAGCATAGAATTAGAGGCATTGCATCTTCATAAAGATATGGTAATCGATCATCTAAATGATTGGAAGGAATTAAAAGATCTAGTAAGAGTATGGACAGTAAATCAAGGGGACGAAATGGCTCAACTACTGGATGCAAAGGTGGAAGCAATTATTACGGACTATCCAGAACTAGCCATAGCCATGAGACAGGAAAGAGCTGTTCCTATTGACTAAATACTGGAGTGTGTTCATTCTCATTCCTTTCTTAACCATATCTCTAACTTCTTGCGGTGACAATGCAGTATCTATCGTAGCCCAGCCTGCGATAGAAAAAGAGGACACTCCAAGAGTAATTGCACATAGAGGGGCAAATGAATGGTATAACGAAAGCACGATTACCGCTTATCAAATAGCTGCCCAATCAGGAGTAGATTCCCTTGAAATAGATTTAAGAATGACAAAGGATGGCGAATTAATCGCAATGCACGATGAAACCATTGACCGTACGACAAATGGGAAGGGAAAGGTCTCTGATTATACTTTAGAAGAGATAAAGACTTTTCAAACATTCAAATCGGATTATGGCAAAACCATTACGGAAGAAATTCCAACATTAAAGGAAATAATCGAGACCTTTCATGATTCCCAAAGGTATTATATTGAAACAAGACTTGTTAATGGAAAATTAGCAATGGAAGAAAAGCTTATTCAGTTGTTAGAGGAATACCAATTACTCGATAAAAACTTAGTGACCATTCAATCCTTTTCGGAAGAGAGTTTATTGAAAATTAAAGAAAAGGCTCCACATACAGAACTAGCTCTTCTTTTTAGAAAAGGATCTTTTTCACTGAATGAAGCAAGTGGGGTTGAGTTTCCTATTATAGGAATCGAATCTACAGATGTTACGCAGAAAGTGGTAAAGGAATTACATAAGCAGGGAAAAGAAGTTCACGTGTATTTTACGAATAAGAAAACACAAAAAGAGGAACAAGAACGAGTATTGGAATATGAAGTGGATGGCTATTTCACGGATTATATTCATTTTACGAAAGAGATTTTAGCGATATAGGTGGGGAAAGCTGGAGTAAGGAATTCGCACTCGTTTTTCATTTTTGCAACAAGAGAACCGTTGACTCTAACATCTTTGGATATTGATGTGATATAGGCATCTCTTGTCTCTATCGGGATATTCGGATTTATCATTAGACATTTTATGGCGGTTTGCTGACCAAAATGGATAAGCGGTATAAGGAATTTTCTTGCTAAAGAGAAAATTCCTTATGTTAGTATGTTAATTGGAAAAGATACTTTCATAGGTTTCTATGCACAATTTTCGAAAAATGGAATTCGGAAGAGGCAAGAAATTTTCATACGCGATTTTAGCATGCTCCCTTGCCTTATCCATATTATTAAGCTCTTTATAGCAAAGGGCAATATAGGTATCTTTAATATAATAGATTCCAAAATCTACTGGATGGTTTAAATAATCTGGCACAGTGACGGCTAATAAAATTTTTAGTGATTTTTCATATTCATGTACATAGTAAAATGCTTTCCCTTTTTGGAGAATGTTCCAATTATCTCCAGTTGCTATCTGCTCTTCTTCATTATATTCCACATATTTATCGATAATGGGCATGATTTTATCGTATTTGCCTTTTATATTTATTAAATATTCGACAAATAAAACATCACATAATTCTATATAATTTTCATCTTCTAAAAATTCACCAAATTGTTTTAGTTTATTTAAATAATGACTAAACTTTTTCTCTTCTGATCCTAGTAAAGCTTCAAAAACAGCTAGTTTATATATATCATCTGTTTTAAAATATATTTTTTCTTTTTTAGAGTAATCTAGAGCCCTTTCGATTGCTTGAACAGTTCCCTGTGAATCACCAATTGCTGAATAGAAAGCTGCTTCATGATAATCCAAGTTTACTTTTGTCATAGGATCAATTTTATAATGCGAATTTTCTAGAAAATGTCGTTCTTCTAAAAATGTTTGAAGAGCTTCTTTATAACGATGCTCTAAAAAAATGGTAATTGCCTTGAAAATACCAACTTCTGCATGGTTGGCAGTGAGATTAAGTGTATCATATATCGTTGCAGCCTTTTTAGCGTAAATTTCCCACTGATTATCATATAGGCAAAATAGGCAATGACTATAAATTTCTAATAAACGAGCAGCTTCATAGCTATCATTCATAATATGAATATATGGTTGAATAAGATGAATAATTTTTTTGCAAGTTTCAATTGTTTCTTTTTTATTTCGAAAATAAATTTTAAATCCCTCATGTAATTTTTCGGTTTGATCGAGCATGTTTCTAATTTCAGTAGAACTGACCTTGTCTACTAATTCAGAAATAGTTACATTAAGTCTCTCGGCAATATACTCAAGACTCTCCATAGAAGGTTTGGCTTTATTATTCTCAATCTGGCTGAGCATGCCTTTTGTTAATCGATTACCAGCTAATGCCTCTAAGGTCATTTTCTTTTGTTTTCGTAATGCACGTATTCGTTCTCCTAGCATAAATGGTACACTCCTTATTTCGATAGTTTAATTATATTAAACTTTTTCTTGAAAGGGAAGTTTTTGTGTGATATCATTTGTTTAATTAAATTAAACTTTTTGAAAAAGGATGGGGTTTCGTTGGATGAAAATCAGTTACAAAAGAGAGCCACATATCACTTGTGGACATTTGTTAGTAGTAAATTAATTGCAACAGCTGGATCACAAATATACACATTTGCTATTAGTTTGTATATTTTGCATTTGACTGGTTCTTCGATGAGTTTTGCCGTGAATATACTATGTAATATCTTACCTAGAACAATCGTTGCTCCTTTTGCTGGGGACATCATAGATAGGTATCCTCGTAAAATAATTGCTATAACGGCTCAAACGGTTACGACCATTTCAATAGGCGGATTACTTCTTTATAGCATCACGATGGGATTATCCTTACCTGCTATTTATACCACATCCTGTATCCTGTCCATTACCTCTATGTTTGCCAGCAATGCTTTTACTTCATCATTAACCGGATTAATTGATGAAACTCGCATCCAGAAAGCATCTTCTTTAAACCAAATAGCTATTTCCATTGCGCAAATCGCAAGTCCAGCTATCGGTGGAATATTATTTGGCTTAGTGTCCATGTCAGTGTTTTTAACAATCTATCTTATCGCGTCATTGATTGCCGTTATACTCGATTCGACCATGAATTTTACTCTTTTTGAAAAAGAACGGGAGCATCAAGAGAAGAAAGAATCGGTTTTTGAAAGTTTAAAAGGGGGCATAAGCTATGTCAACCATCAACCATTATTAAAGGTGATGATTATCCTTTGCTTAATTGTCAATTTTATTTTTACAGCATTTAATGTTGGTTTTCCATTTATCGTTAATACGAAATTACACATGCCATCCATACAATTTGGAATTGTGGAAGGGGCTTTTGCTGTAGGAACTCTTTTACTTTCTGTATACTTGACTTTAGGAAAGGAATTTAAACATCCGTTTTCTGTTAGTAAAAGGGGAATACTTTCTTCAAGTTTATTAATGATAGCTGCAGCGGTTCCTATTATTATTTCATTATCATCCACAACAATATTTATTTACTACATGGTTGTCATGTTCTTATTTGGCGCAACGAATATTTTGATAAATATTCCGATTATGGTACTCTTGCAAAAACAAATTGCTAATGAATATAAAGGTAGAGTTTTTACCATAATAGAGACTTTTGCTATGGCGATGATGCCAATAGGTACATTGTTGTTTGGTTTTCTATATGATTACGTGCCAGCACAATGGATTCTCCTTATATCAGGATGTCTGACCATTATTTCCGTATTAATTCTTGCAAGGCCATCTGTAATGGAAAAAGCAAATACATCGAAGTCAAATGCATCGATTGCTAAAGAGAAAGCTACTTCCGTTTGAAGAATCTAGAGAAGTACCATCTGTTACTTTAATGAAGAAAAGCAACTAGAAAAGGTAACAGAGAAGCAATCTCAGTGCCCCAAAAGAAGAAAAACACTGGTCAAAGGTAACAGAGAACGGATCTCTATGTCCCGAAAAAAGGTAACAGAATAGTGACTTTATGTAATAAAGTAATTCTGAACATCCCCCAAGCTTGCAACAATTAACAAAAAATAAATTACAAGAAAATATATCAACCTATAAACTCTCCTTCTATAAAGGGAGAGTTTTTCTAATGAAAAATATAGATTAATAGGAGATAATGAACATTCTAGTTATAATAAAGAAGATAACCGATTATATTAGATTAATTAAATGAACTTAAAGGTAAAGCAGAGGTAATGTTCTTATGGATAAAAAGTTAAAAGAGGCAATAAATGAAGAATATCGATCGGCAGAGCATAAGGCTGTCCGGTATTTTGAAGCCCTTCAAAATCAGTTAACGGATCAGTCTTATGTGTCAAGCCTAATAAATGACTTTCAAACTTGGAAGATAAACCATATTCATTCTCCTTCCATCTTAACTTATTTTTCCCGAAAAAAAAGAAAACCAACTGTAAAAGGGTATCGTCCCTATATAGAGTGGTTGAATTATGCAGGTAAATTAGATGATTATTTGAATAGAAGTATTTCGTATCTTTATATGCGTGATTTAGGAAAGACACTTTCATCACAACATACGCAAGAAAGAATTGACGAAGTAGTCAACAATGTGAAAACCCACTTATTAAAGAAAGATGCAAAGAATGACAATTTTAGTGTATCTAGTCTGTATAAACTTGCTAAAAAAGAAAAAGTTGAGCATACGATGATTTTTGTACTAGAAAAACTGAAACGAGTGACAGCACATATCCCGAGTGGAATGAGTGTGGAGCACGCACAACGCAAAATCCTGAAAATCCTTGCAGGGGTCTTAATGCATGAATTGGAAGAAAGAAGAAGCATTGACCTATCAGAACAAGTACGGAAGTATCGATTAGAGAAAGCGATAAAACTAGGTTTTTATTATGGAATAACGTATCCTTTAATTGATGATTTACTGGATGCGAAAATTTTATCTATAGAGGAAGAAAAACAGTATACGACGTTAATTCGAACAACTTTAGAAACAGGAATTGTCCCAGAATTAGGAAGATGGCATGGAGAGAATGAAGAGCTAATTGCATTCATTCATAGTGAGTTAAAAGAAGCATTTGAATACATGAGACTTCAACATGATTCTATGACTTGGGAGTTATTTCTAAGTCAATCCTATATCTTCTTTCATTCACAAGAGGTCGACAGGGAAAAGAAGTTAAAAAATGGCACTTATTCTAATGAAGAAATTTATATTCCAGTAATCCTTAAATCTTCCGCTTCCAGACAGATTGTCCGGTCGTTAATGAATGCTCCTGAGGATGAAGGTTATGATAAACGAACCTTTTATTATGGTATCTATAATCAGCTAGCAGATGATTTGGCGGATATGTTTGATGATAAAAAAGACGGGGCTGTAACTCCTTATACGTATTATCTAACCTATCACACAACTAGAAAAGATTTAATAAATCCATTTGAAATGTATTGGACAGTCATTTCCTATTTAATTCATGATGTCTATCAAGCGGATTTCAAAACAAAGGAAGTCATTTTGGATCGGGCAATTAATGGGTTAAAGCGGTTAAAGGAAAAATTAGGCGAACAGAAATATAGTGATTTAATGGGGATATTCACAAAAAGAATGTCTACCTTTAATCGAATCCTACAGCAAATGGTTGAAAAGGCAGATGATGTTGACTTTTTTGATAAGCTGCTTCGTGACCATATGATTACCACCTTAAAAGAAAATAGAAGAGAACAAGAAGAGTTTTCTGAAATGATTCAATCCATCCGTTCACCTATTGATAAGATGCTGCCAATCACAGAAAATGCCCTGCTTGAGAAGGATATCGTGACCGAAGCAGCAAATTACAGTCTTGCAGGTGCAGGAAAAAGAATCAGACCGATTATTACATGGTTTATCGGGGTAAAAGAATTTGAGCTAGATAATGCCCAAATCGTGCCATTATTGAAATCAGTGGAATACATGCATACAGCCTCTCTTATTTTTGACGATTTACCATCACAGGATAATGCGGCGATGAGAAGAGGAAGACCGACTTTACATGAAGTGTATGATACGGCAACAGCAGAATTAACGGGGCTATTTCTTACACAGAAAGCGATTGAAGAACAAGCTACTTTACAAGCCTTTGGAGGATCAATTGTATTAAAACTTATTCGATACACAACAAAAGCTACTTCTGATATGTGTAAAGGGCAGTTGATGGACTTAGAATCCAGAGGGAAACAATTAACTCTACAAGAACTGAATACGCTTTGTTTTTATAAAACAGGTATCGGATTTGAGGCATCGCTTCTAATGCCTGCCATTTTAGCCGGTGTTTCAAATGAAGTGATGGATTTATTGAAGAAGTATGCTTACCATGCTGGAATTGCTTTTCAAATAAAGGACGATTTACTAGATGTAGAAGGAGAGCAAAAAACGTTAGGAAAGAAAGCTGGAATGGACAAAGATAATGATACCTCTACATTTGTGACCGTTTTAGGTTTGGAAGGTGCTCGTAAGGAAATGTGGGAGCATTATTGTATGGCATTAGATTTAGTCGAAGCATTACCAACGAAGACCAGCTTTTTAAAGTACTTAGTAGATTATATGGTGAATCGAACTCGGTAATAATGGAAGTAGAAGTTAAAACCTAAGGAGGATTAGCGATGAAAATCACTTTTTTAGGAAAGTATGGGGGATACCCAGGGAAGGATAGTCCTACTTCTTCCTTCTTATTGGAGTCTGCAGGATTTCATTTATTGGTCGACTGTGGGAGTGGTGTGTTATCTAAGGTTCAATCTTATGTTGACTTAAAGGATTTAGATGCATGTATTCTTTCTCATTATCACCATGATCATGTAGCTGATGTCGGCTGTCTCCAATATGCAATGTTAGTGGAGAATAAACTTGGAAAACGTATTGATCCCTTTCCAATCTATGGCCATAAAAGGGACTCTAAATTTGACGAACTAACCCATGATGTCTATACCGAAGGACGGGAAATTACTGTTGATAGATCGATTACCATTGGACCATTCAGCTTATCCTTTTGTGAAACGACGCATCCAGTATATTGCTTGGCAATGAAAATCCAAGCAAATGGAAAGACCATTATTTACACGGCAGACACAGAGTGGAAGGATGACTTAATTCCTTTTGCGAAGAATGCAGATATTTTAATAAGTGAAGCAAGTATTTACAAGGAACAATTTGGAATCGTTAAAGGGCATCTTACAGGAGAAGAAGCGGGAAAACTCGCGAAACAAGCGGAAGTAAAACAGCTCTTTTTGACCCATCTTCCCCAATATGGTGAACAGGAAAAGCTAGTGGAAGAAGCAAAAAATGTATATGGCGGTCCTGTTCAGTTGGTATATCCAGGTTTAGAGATATTCATAAATTAAATAAAAAAAGTGTTGGTTTGAACTGACCTAGCCAAATGAGACATATATAAAACACCTATCCATATTAAATTTAACACTTTTTCATTAATTTGATATTGGTTCTTTACTGGAAATAGTTCAGGCACTTTGTCACTTTACTTGG
>NZ_CATNHG010000131.1:0-15242 GCF_950097965.1 Bacillus sp. T2.9-1 | reverse complement strand
TCTTTAGAATTGGTGAGTGAATGTGGTGCAGAAGGGAAACCTTTTCAGTGGGCCTTTAAGGCCGAGGCCGGTAAGAGAGGCTTTTAGCCGCAGAGCAAACCACCAGTTCACACTGGTGGTTTTGATTCGCTGAAAAGGTTCTGTTAATAAAGGAAAAACATACTAAATATTTTCTTAGGTGAATAATTTTAATGAAATAATGGTTGCAAATATTTCCATTCTATAATAGAATGTTAAAAAATTGATTATTAGAAGCTTTGATAAGGACATGGGCTACTATTTCGGTTTCCAGAGAGGGAAGAATTGCTGAAAACTTCCTAACGCAGAATAAGTAACTTACCACCTTTGAGTAGCATTGGGGAACCTATTAGTATCCAATGCCGTAGATGCAAGCGTTATTGCTCCAAGCCATGAGAAAACCTTTATATGTTTTTTTTATGGGAAATTGGGTGGAACCACGGGTAAATGCACTCGTCCCTTCTTTCGGGATGAGTGCGTTTTTTGTTTTCAATTTTATAATAAAGCAATGAAAAGGACATGAATTATTTTTACTGTTATCAGAGAGGGAAGAACAGGTGAGAGCTTCCTAGCAAAGGGAAATAATTTACCACCTTTGAGCTATATTGGTGAACTAGAAGTAGTCAATATCGTTTATGCAACGTTACTGCACCAAGCCATAAGAAAACCACTGTGTTTTTTCATGGGAATTTGGGTGGAACCACGGGTAAAGACACTCGTCCCTTTCTTTAGGGATGAGTGTTTTTTTTATACCCAAAAACAAAAAGAGGAGTGAACAAAATGATTAAGGTAGTATTAGCAGATGGAAATAGCAAGGATTTTCCGAAGGGGAGTACGGTCGCTGAAATTGCTGAGTCTATAAGTGTAAGTTTGAAGAAGAAAGCAGTTGGTGCAAAGATAAATGACGAATGGATTGTAGATAGAAGTCATCGCATAGAGGAAGATGTACATTTGTCTATTATAACAATAGATTCCCGAGAGGGTGTTTCTATTATGCGCCATTCCAGCGCCCATGTAATGGCACAAGCGGTGAAAAGATTGTATCCGAATGTTCAGCTTGCAATCGGACCAGTTGTAGAGGACGGCTTTTATTATGATATGAAGCTTGACCATCGTTTAACGGTCAATGATTTAGAAGCTATTGAAACAGAGATGAAAAAAATTATCAAGGAAAATCTTCCCTTTATTCGAAAAGAGGTATCATATGAGAAAGCAAACGAGCTTTTTCAAGAAAAGGAGGAGAAGTTTAAACTGGAGCTTTTAGAGGCAATACCAAAAAATGAACCGATTTCCCTCTATCAACAAGGAGAGTTTATTGATTTATGCCGTGGCACTCATCTTCCCTCTACAGGTTTTATTAAAGCATTTAAATTAATGCGTGTATCTGGTGCTTACTGGAGAGGGGATAGTGAGAACGAAGTATTGCAGCGAGTATATGGAGTTGCATTTTCGAGTCGGCAGGAATTAGCGGAATACCTAGAGATGATAGAAGAAGCTGCTAAAAGGGATCATCGCAAGCTAGGAAAACAATTGGAGCTGTTTATGTTTTCAGAAGAGTCACCTGGCATGCCGTTTTACTTACCGAAAGGACAAATTATTCGCAATGAATTAGAGCAATTTTCAAGAGATCTTCAAGGAGAGGCTAGTTATGAAGAAGTGAGGACTCCGTTGATGATGAATGAGCGAATGTGGAAGCAATCAGGTCATTGGGATCATTACCATGAAAATATGTATTTTTCCGAAGTAGATGAACAAAAATTTGCATTAAAGCCGATGAATTGTCCGGGGCATATGCTTATATTCAAAAATAGTCTCTATTCTTATCGTGATTTGCCCATTCGATTAGCTGAATTTGGTCAGGTACACCGTCATGAATACAGTGGTGCACTAAACGGGATGCTTCGTGTTCGTACATTTTGCCAAGACGATGCCCATCTGTTTGTAAGAGAAGATCAAATCGAAGAGGAGATAAAAAACATCTTTCAATTAATTGATAAAGTCTATCGTACTTTTGGATTTGCCTATACTGTGGAACTCTCTACTAGACCAGAAGATTCGTTGGAAGGGGATGACATCTGGGAATTGGCAGAAGGTGCATTAAAAAATGTTTTAGAACATCTTGAAATAGAATATATTCTTAATGAAGGAGATGGAGCATTCTACGGTCCGAAAATTGATTTTCATATAAAGGATGCTTTAAAAAGAAGTCATCAATGTGCAACAATTCAGCTTGATTTTCAAATGCCAAAGCTTTTTAACCTAGCTTATATAAATGAGAACAATGAAAAAGTCTGTCCCGTTGTTATTCACCGTGCTATATATGGGTCAATTGATCGATTCTTTGGAATACTCATTGAACATTTTGCAGGTGCCTTTCCTGTTTGGCTTGCCCCCACACAGGTTGAAATTATTCCAGTCTCAACTGTTCACTTAGATTATTGCCTAGAAGTTCAATCTGCTTTAAAGGAAGCGGGGATAAGAGTGAAGATTGAGGACAGCAACGAAAAATTAGGGTATAAAATCAGAGCAGCACAAATGCAAAAGATACCATATATATTAGTACTCGGGGATAAAGAAAAAGAACAAAATAAAGTAAATGTAAGAAAGTATGGAGAAGCGGATTCTGAAGGACTATCTATAGAAACATTCAAACATAGGATAGAAAAGCAAATTAAAGAAAGAAGTCTGTAAAATAGGAAGGGATTCTATTTGAGTTATATGGAATCCCTATGCATTTTCTATTTACAGGCTACGGTTATATTGATATCTTTTCCATTGAAATCGGATAAAACAGCCGATGCAAAATCCGAGGATGGCAACGATAGAAGCGACCCAAACCATAATTGTAAAGATGTAGCCGACGATGGTCCAGTTAAGGAAAAAGGAAATAGAGCCAACAGCCAAACATACTACAGCAATTATTTGGTTAAACTGTTGTTGATCCCAGTCTTCTTGACGGTATTCCTTCCTTGGCTTTTGGAGAAACAAGCTGGCTAGTTTCATAATGGGATTCCATTGGAACAATAAACCTCCTAATCCTGCTAAAAGAGGTATAAGCAAAATCCAGTATTGCTGCATAAATAAACTAAGTAAAACAGAAAGAAAAATAATCCATTGATTAGTACGAACTAATGGCTGTGGAATTGTTTTCGCTAGAGTAGTCACAAAAACCAACCTTTCTTATAAGAATTATGTATATTATACGCTCTTATAAGTAATTTGTTAAGAATAAATAAAAACTTGTAAGGTTAACATTCTTACAAGTTTTTATTCTGCTTCTCTTCTTCTAAAAAACTCCATAGTCTATACAGCTGAAGAACCGTTTTTTCTGGGTCAGTTATTAAATGATTATACATAGATGGATATTTCTGTAATTGAGAAAGGAGTAAAGCTTCTTCTATCGTAATTTCCTTTTCTGCCGTTTGATAGGATGCTCTTGCTTCCTTTGTCTCTGAGCGGCCAAGGAGATAATCAATGCTTACATCAAAATAATCAGCAAGTTTTTGTAATGTGTCTGTATCAGGTTTTCGATTACCTGTTTCATACCCTGAGATAGATACCTTTGTCACATTCATTGCATCCCCAAGCGTTTGTTGAGAAATGTTTGCTGACTTACGTAAATACCTCAATCTTTCTGGAAAATTCATCTGAATCAGCTCCTCATTTCGATACCTCTATTATATGTTAACAAATAGCTAACAGTAAATGATGAATATTTGTTAACAAATACGGAATTTTATATTGAAGTAAACTACTGGTTTACGTATAATTTTAATAAAAGGAAAAAAGATGATTGGTAGATGGGGTGTAAAAAAATGCATCGGAATACACTGCGTATCATAAGAAAGCAATACGGCTATACCTATCAAATGATGGCTGATAAGCTAGGCATTACAAAATCATATTATTGGCAAATTGAGAATGGCAAACGAGGATTATCTTATGAACAAGCAGTACAGATATCTAGTATTTTTTCCAAAACACCAGACGAAGTTTTTCTTCCAGATTATATAGTTAAATGATTTTCGCAATAAGAATAGAATTTAATAGGTATGAAGGAGGTTTATAGTGAAGGAGCAAATATACGTAACCGAGGAAAATCTTTTATTAATAAAAGAGGCGTTGGATTTTAGTATAAGAAATGCATCCAAAGGAATTCTATTCATTTTAGAAATGGTAAGCGAGAAAGTAACAACAAGCAACGATTGTACATTAAAGCTAGATGGAATGGAAATGGAAATTATTCTTGTATCATTGATTGAATTTGGGATTAGTTTACTATCATTTCATTCAGAGAAGGGAAATTTATGTATGAAAGAAGCAATTAGAATGGAACAGATCAAGCAGGGGTATCAAAGGAAAAATGGTCCAAAAATTATGTGTTAATTATTCTATTTACTCAAAAGATTTGAAGGTTTGGTTGATTTTCTTCTCGTACTATGTAAAAGTAAAGAGACTAACGAGAGAGGAAGATCAGAGTGAAAAAAAGAAATGTTGGTTTTATTGGGTGTGGAAAAATGGCCCAGGCGATGGTAAATGGAATGCTTCAATCTTCTTTTGCGAAGAGAGAAGAAATTTTGGCAAGCACAAAGTCGGCAGAGAGCGCACAAAATGTTAAGGAAGCTTTTCAAATAGAAACTACCTTGGATAATAAACAAGTAGCAAGTTATGCGGATGTTCTAATTGTTGCGGTTAAACCACATTTATATGGAGAGGTGTTACAAGAAATCTCCTCTTATGTGAAGGAAGAAACAATCATTGTTACAGTTGCTGCTGGAATTGATATAGCATACATAGAATCTCAAATGTCCAAGCAAATAAAGGTTATTCGCTCTATGCCAAATACTCCTTCCCTTGTAGGAGAAGGGATGACTGTATTTTGTGCAAATGATCGGATGAACGAAAAGGACATTGCTTTTATAAAAGATATGTTTGCATCATTTGGAAAAGTAGAACTGGTAGAAGAAAGTTTAATGGATTCTATTCCAGCCATTAGCGGCTCTTCTCCAGCATATGTGTATATGTTTATTGAAGCATTGGCAGATGGCGGTGTCCGTAGTGGGATTCCAAGAGATAAAGCTTATAAATTGGCTGCCCAATCTGTTTTAGGTGCTGCGAAGATGGTTTTAGAAACAGGCAAGCATCCTGGGGTATTAAAAGATGAAGTATGCACACCTGGTGGAGCAACGATTGAAGCAATCACTACGTTAGAACAGCATCAATTTAGAGGGACAATTTTAGCGGCAATGGAAAGCTGTGACCTGAAAAATAAAAACATGCAAAAATAGCTATGGAATTTATCTGAAAAATTAGTAGGAATAGGGAACGGTGATTCTCCTACTAATTTTTTTTATATCCATTCAAAACTAGATGGAAATCTTCTTTTTTGACAATAATGTCGTAAAGATAGCGACACAGAAAATAGTCATAAAAGAGGCTATAAGTGTAGGAATACCGACAATTTTATAGCCACTTAATAAAACTATACCGTCTATTAAAAAGATGATGATTCCCACATGAATGGATAGGATATTTGCAAGCACTTGGGCAAGAAGGTCTGTTCCCCCGGTGCTTGTCTCAAATCGAAGCATAACCCCAATCCCAACTCCAATAATTACTCCACCGAGAATAGCACTTAATACAAGATTTAGCGAGAAGATTTCTCGTAAAAAAGAAAGTACGTCAATAGAAAAAGAAGAAGTAAGAAATCCGAAAATTCCATAAATGAAATAATCCTTATTATAAAACCAAACAAGTATATACAAGGGTAAACTTAAAATCATCATCGAAAGACCTGTTGGAATGTCATAGTGATAATGAAGGATAAGCCCAATTCCAATAATACCTCCATCTAGAAGATGATGAGGCACTAAAAACCCATTAACCCCAATGCCTATTAGTAAGCTCCCGACAAAAATGGCAGCGATTTTTTCCATCACTAAACATCATCCTAACTTTTCTTGTCCATTTTATTCATATCTATGTGAAAAAGAAGAAAAATAGAAGGGGGTATGTGGAAGGGAAAAATATTTTAATAAGAGAGTCTACTATTATATATAATAATTTGAATAGACAGAAAAATAGGTTGTCAGATAGATAGAATAGCAATAAACTTAAAACTAAAGAAAAACCAGGGGATGAAGGTATGTATAATCAATTGGCATCTTTAACATTAGCACAACAAGTAGAATTTTTGACAAAAAGACTTATTGAAATGGAAAGCTATAGTGGAACAGCAGGAGAATTAGACAAGGCTAACTATTTATATGAAATAATTGCCTCCTTTCCTTATTTTCAAGATTATCCAGATTATGTATGGAAGCAGGACATAGAAGGGGATGAACGGATAAATGTATGGGCTTTTTTACAAGGCAATTCAAATAAAAAAGAAACGGTGATTTACCATGCACATGTAGATACTGTAGGGATAGAAGATTATGGAAAGCTAAAGGACATTGCTCATGATCCGGATAAACTAGCAGCATTTTTTAAAAGCTATGATGGGGATGAAGAGGCTAGACACGATGCCCGAAGCGGAGATTGGATGTTTGGGAGAGGTTCTCTTGATATGCAAAGTGGAATAAGTATTCATCTAGCAAATATTCTCTATTACATGAATCATCGAGAAAAGCTTGATGGAAATATTCTAATCCTATTCAATGCCGATGAGGAGAATCAGCATGTTGGCATTAGAGGAGCTTTAGGTGAACTCGTTCGTCTTCAACAAGAAAGAGGATTATCCTATGTAGCTGCTATTAATAATGATTTCATTTCGCCTTTATACAATGGAGATCAAACAAAATATGTATATTGTGGGGGAGCAGGAAAGTTATTGCCCTGTTTTTCTATTTTAGGAAGAGAGGCACATGTTGGCGAAAGCTTGCTTGGGATTGACCCGACATTAATTGCTTCAGAGATTAATAGAAGCATTAATCAAAATTTTTCTCTAGCAGAAAAGCTGGATAATGAATTAGTCCTACCGCCTAGCTGTTTGTTTATGAAAGAGAGTAAGCAAAGCTATAATGTTCAAACACCTGTTAGTATCAGAATGTATTTTAATTATATTATTTATAAAAAAACACCAAGTGATGTATTAGTCTCCTTAAAAAGGATCGCCCAAACTGCATGTGTAAAGATAGAGAACAAATTAGCGAATAACTACACTGCATTTTGTAAAGCGAATAATCTCCCAGAACGGTCGATTAACTGGAAAACAGATGTGATGACAATTCAAGAATATATAGAGTATTTAAAGGAGCATGGAGAAGAACCAGAAAAGCACTTGAATAGCTTACTAAAAAGCTTGCCGGAAGATTTAGATGATCGATTAAAAGCTTTTGAACTAGTAGAAGGCTTACAGCAATTAGATCCAGAAAAGAAGCCTCGGGTTATTCTGTTTTTTGCTACACCATTCTTACCATCTAATACGTTACAAACGGATGAACAGTCCGTTTATTTAAAAGAAGTATTGGAAGAAGTGTTACAAGAGGCGGAAGAGGAGTACAAGGAAGTATTTCCGTTAAGAGGGTATTTCCCTTATTTATGTGACGGTAGCTTCTTAGCATTTAATGGGAATCAAACAGAGATTGAAACAGTGGTCGCAAATTTTCCAGGAATGAATGAATTATTTCCATTAGATTTGGGAAAAATGCAGAGTCTAAATATTCCTGCTCTTAACATTGGTGTATATGGAAAAGGGGGACATAAATGGACGGAAAGAGTATATAAACCCTATACTTTTCAAACTTTGCCTTTACTTATTAGAAAGGTTACAGAGAGATTACTTACACTTTAAAATAAAAAAGAGGCTGGGACAAATCCCTAAATAACTAATCTATAAAGACGAACAATCTCTAATTTAGCTCTTAAATAAAGCTACTTTTTCAAGAGGGTTATCTATGTTTTAAATATAGTCAAGAAAAAACTAAGTCGTTCCATTGCGCTACAGACGGTCGATGCGCCGGGGAGGAAGCTGAGCCTCCTCGCTGCGCTGCGGGGTCTCAGCCTTTCCTCTATTTCCCGCAGGAGTCGACCGTCCTCCGCTCCATTTCACTTCATTTTTAAACCTTTTCCCCAAAAAATAAATACGAACAATTATGTAAACTTACCGCATAATCGTTCGTATTTATTGTTAGCTGAAATGTTTATGTCCCAGCCTCTTTTTGCTTTAGTTATAGTACTAAATTTTTTTTATTAAAAAAAGAAATGAAGAATGTAGTAACAAATTGCAGCGATGCTTGCTGAAATTGGCAATGTAATTACCCATGTAATAATCATTCGTTGTGCTGTTCCCCATTTAACCCCTTTTAAGCGGTGTGCTGATCCAACACCAAGAATAGAAGAAGAAATAACATGGGTTGTACTAACTGGAAGATGAATTAAAGTTGATCCGAAAATAATCATTGCCCCTGATAAATCAGCTGCAACGCCATTTACTGGTCGGATTTTCATAATATTTCCACCAACTGTTTTAATAATTCTCCATCCACCGACAGAAGTTCCGAGTCCCATTGCAGTAGCACATGCTAATTGCACCCAAAATGGCACATCACCAGTTGAAACATAATTATTAGCTAATAATGCCATTGTGATAATTCCCATTGCTTTTTGAGCGTCATTAGTTCCATGTGTATAAGATTGCAATGCTGCTGTGAATATTTGAAAATAACGGAACCGTCTATTTGTTTTTGTTAAATTTAAATCCCTAAAGAAGAATTTAAAAATGGAGTATATGATAAATCCAACAACAAAGGCGATGATTGGTGAGAGAATCAATGCCTCAATAATTTTAATAAAACCAGTATAATTAAGCGATGAGAATCCAGATGAAGCAATAGCAGCTCCAGCGATTGACCCAATAATTGCATGGGATGAGCTACTTGGTATTCCGAAATACCATGTAACCAAATTCCATATAATTGCAGAAATCAATGCAGCAAGGATAACGAGTGAACCATTTGTTAAAGCAAATGGGTCTACAATCCCCTTTGTAATTGTTTTTGCAACGCCTGTAAATGTCATTGCACCAACAAAGTTCATACATGCTGCCATAATAATCGCATGCTTTGGTTTTAATGCTTTTGTTGACACTGCAGTCGCAATGGAGTTGGCTGTATCATGGAAGCCATTGATAAAGTCAAATGCTAATGCAAAGACAACGATTAATATAGTAAGTATTAATAATGTATTCATTGGAAAAAGACTCCTTACGCGTTCTTCATAATAATACTTTCAAGTGTGTTTGCAACACTTTGACAGTAATCTGCAATATCCTCAAGATTTTCATAAACTTCTTTATATTGGATAATGCGAATTGGATCTTTTTCTACAGAGAACAGATTTTTAATAGATTGTCGTAAAATGCCATCACATTTTGATTCATGATCTTTAATTCTAATAGCATACTCTCTAATTTTAGGTAATTTCTTTGTTGTAAGTAGGTCTACTGCTTTGTCAATTTCAACTGCACAATTCTTTATTTCTTCCACAAAGCGAAGCATATATTCATCTGCACTAATAATATTGTACATTTCAAATAGTGCTGCAGTATGCTCTAAACCATCTAATACATCATCCATACTCATCGTAAGAGCTAGTATGTCTTCTCTTTCAATCGGTGTAATAAATGCTTTATTTAATTCAGTGATTACTTCATGAACATATGTATCACCTTTTGTTTCGATTTCTTTCATTGTTTCAGAAAAAGTTTTTAAATCGCTAACATTTGTCAATTTATAGTCAGCAAAAAAGTCTGCTCCTTCTTTTAAATTTGAAGCGATATTTTTTAACATAACAGCAAACTTATCTTGTTTTTTAAAAACCATTGCGGTTACCTCCATTAATATATAACAAATTATGACTAAGCCTTACATATTTTATAGGAAACTTGTCGAATAGCCTAGTGTTTTTTTAATAAATTTACAAAATCTTAATATTTGATTTACGAAATTTTAAGAAAATAGCCTTACATATTTACAAAGTTTGCACTAATTTAACATTTTTAGTGATATTCCCTTCGATTTCTCCTTTCCTAACAACCGTGTCCAATTTGTTATTCTAGAATATAGTAATAACATAATTCCTAGGGAGGAGGAGGTACCGTGTTAATCGATGACACGATTCTTATTCGAAAAACACAAGAGACAGAATTAACTTATGTGCGAAAAACAGAAAAAGATCCTACTAATAGTCCTTATATATTACAATGGTCCTTACAGGAACATAAAAGGGCGCTTACAGATAATCCTAATATATTACATTTACTTGTTATCGAAAGATTATCGAATAAACCAGTTGGCTATGTTCTAATAAATGGATTGGAAGATGAAAATGATAGCATAGAAATAAAAAGAATTGCTTTTTCGGAAAAAGGAAAAGGATATGGAAGAAAAATGTTGCACTTAATAAAACAATGGGCTTTTACTGACATGCATGCAAATCGATTATGGCTCGAGGTAGTAGATCACAACTTCCGTGCAAAATCTCTATATGAATCAGAGGGATTTAAGATAGAGGGATTACAACGAGAAGCAATAAAAATAAATAATAATTACCAATCAATTTATATGATGTCCATATTAAGGAAGGAATATCAAGAAAATAAATGAGTATTAAGCGAATAATGGATGTAATATAAAGGAAGAAAAAGGTGAAAAAGTGGAGAAGCAAGTAGTCTTAATAACAGGAGCAAACAGTGGATTTGGTCAATTAATGGCACTAGAATTTGCAAAATCAGAATATATCGTTATAGCATCAATGAGAGATAGGAACAAAGGTAAACAATTAATCGATACGGCAACAAAATTAGGGGTAATATCCAATATTAAGATCACCTCTTTGGATATTACTTCTGCCCAATCGGTAGAGAACTTAACGTTAATGTTGCAGGATATTGGACAAGTCGATTTATTGATAAATAATGCTGGCTATGCTGGAGGTGGTTTTTCTGAGGAAATTCCGATTGATGAATATCAGCTTCAGATGGAAACAAATTTTTTGGGGGCAATTCGTGTAACGCAAAGTGTACTTCCTTTCATGAGAGAGAAAGGGAGTGGAATGATTATTAATATGAGTAGTATAAGTGGAAAAATTGGATTTCCGGGTTTATCACCATATGTCTCTTCTAAGTTTGCATTAGAAGGATGGAGTGAGAGCTTAAGATTAGAATTGGCTCCTTTTTCTATTCCGGTAATTCTTGTAGAACCTGGATCTTTTCAAACTAATATTTGGACTACAGGAAAGAAGGTAACCGTAAAATCCACCTTGTCTTCTTCTCCGTATTTTTCATACATGAAACAATTGGATACATATTTACAAAGAAATAGAATAAAGGATGGAGATCCAATGGAAGTAGCGAAAAAAGTAGTTGCGATCGCTCAAACAAAGCATCCAAGATTGCGCTATGTCATTGGGAAAGGAACGAGAAGTACAATCCTGTTAAAGAACATGCTTCCTTGGAAATGGTGGGAGAAAATCGTTCTATTTATCTTAAAATCAAAATATATTAAGAAGTAGTCTTTTTGTTGTTAGAAGCAAGAAGAGGTTATTGAACGAGTATTTATATGAAAAAGTTAAATCAAAATTATAGAGAAGTATTCAAATAAGTGTTATTATATGGATAATTCTGATTTTGGGGGTGTTTTGTTTGGTCAATAGCATCGAACATAAAGTGAAACTACATAACGGAGTAGAGATACCTCAATTAGGTATCGGCGTCTTTAAAGTAGAAGAAGGAGAGACAGTAATCCAAACGGTAAAAGCAGCTTTGGAACTTGGCTATCGTTCTATCGATACTGCCGCCATTTATAAGAATGAAGAAGGGGTAGGTAAAGCGATAAAAGAAAGCGCTGTCTTGAGGAATTCTCTATTTATCACCACAAAAGTTTGGAATGAAGACCAAGGGTATGATTCTACACTACGTGCATTTGAAGCGAGTTTAAAGAAATTGGATTTGGACTATCTTGATCTATATTTAATTCATTGGCCAGGAAAAGATAAATACGTCGAAACATGGAAAGCACTTGAAAGACTGTATGACGAAGGAGTCGTTAAGGCAATTGGAGTAAGTAATTTTCAGGAACATCATTTAGAGCATTTGCTAGCAAATGCGAATGAGGTTCCAACCGTTAATCAGATTGAACTCCATCCAAGACTTTCGCAAGAGAAATTAAGGGAGTACTGTCAGCAAAAAGAGATAAAAATTGAAGCCTGGTCACCGATAGCCAAAGGTCGATTAGTAAATGAACCAACCCTTAACTATATTGCAAAAAAACATGGCAAGACACCAGTTCAAGTTATTTTACGTTGGCATCTCCAAAATGGAAACATCATTATTCCAAAATCGATTCATCCAGAAAGAATAAAAGAAAATGCGGAGATATTTGATTTTCAACTTAGCTTGGTAGAAATGGATCAAATAGATCGATTAAATATGAATGAACGACTTGGAAGTAATCCAGATGAAGTGATTTTTTAATTTCTTGCACTTTTATTTATTTTAATAGGAACAAAAGATCTATGCCAAATTATAAAATGGTGTAGATCTTTTTTTGAAACATATTATCAAAATCTTCCTAACAAAATGAATGTTTTTAGTAGGTTTAAAAGAATCAAAGGGTGGTAAATATAAGTACAAGCAGATAGTGAAAAAAAACCGTACGGGTAAATAATAAGCTGCAGCATGATTCCTCACTATCTCATGTTAAAAAATTAAACACTATAATAAAAGGAGTGTTATATATGGGATTTCTATGGTCATTAATTATAGGTGGTATTATTGGATGGTTAGCGGGATTAATCGTTGGTAAAGATATTCCTGGTGGAGTAATTGGAAATATTATAGCTGGTTTTGTTGGTGCATGGTTAGGATCATTAATTCTTGGAGATTGGGGTCCATCAATTGCAGATTTTGCAATAATTCCAAGTATTATTGGTGCAGTTATTTTAGTCTTTATTTTAAGTCTAATTATGCGCGGCATGCGTAAAACAACATAAAAGGTATAAAAGGAAAGGAAATGAGCTTTTTTGGCCCATTTCCTTTTTACTTTGTTTCCTTTAAAATTTCTTCCCAGTTTGCATTAGGAAAAATTGGCTGTTTGTCTAATGGAGGTGCAAAGACAGTTATTTCCTCCTTAGAGATAGGATGGATGAATTGTAGTTTTACCGCATGTAGTGCTTGTCGATTAAAAATCGGTTTTCCGCCATATAGTATATCGCCAGCAAGAGGATGATGAATGGAGCTTAAATGAACTCTTATCTGATGGGTTCTGCCTGTATCCAATGAACACGAGATAAGTGTCAGTCCTTCATTTGGCAATTGTTTTATTCGTTTAAAATGGGTGATTGCCGTTTGTCCTGTTTCTGATATTCTTCTTCGGCTTCCGTGGTGCCTATCCTTCCCTATTGGTTTATTAATCGTTCCTTTTTTTTGTGATAAGAATCCTTGAACAAGAGCGATATAGGTTCTTTTAATTTTTCGTTCCCGTAACATATAATCGAGCATGTTTGCGATTAAATCGTGTTTAGCAAACAAAACACAGCCAGTTGTATCCCGATCTAAGCGATGTATATGCTTTAACGGTCTTTCTTCCCCATTCAAAAGTAAATGGTAGGCAACTCCATTCAATAATGAAGACGCATCTTCTGAAGAATGTGGATGTGTATCAATAGAAGCTGGCTTATTAACAACGAGCAGAAAATCATCTTCATAAAGGATTGATAAATCCATATAGGTCGGAATGATATCATTTGGTTGTGGCTGAAATAGTTTTATTTTTAAAATATCTTCCTTCTTGAGCATCGTATTCCAAGGAACATTTTGGTTATTTAACTGGACCTTTTTCTCCATTTTAAACAGATGAATTTGTTTTTTTGATGCCAACAATACCTCTGAAAAGAATGCTTCAATTAATAATCCTTCCCATTGTAGAGGGATTTTGAGCAGAAGCCAATCTCCCTTTTTTTCAAATATCATATAAAATCTCCTTTACTTCTCTATAAGTATACATAAAAAAATAGGTTTAAATTTGACATAGTCATCATATCATGGTTTTAATTACCACAGAAATGGTTTTGTGGGATATGGTAGACTAGTGGTAATAATAGAAACAAAGAGGGTGTCTCATTTCATGAAAGTAGTTTTTGCATCAACACCAACACAAGAGGAAAGAATTGATGAACTGATTCAGACCTTTTACTCGAAGATATTTCCTTTCTATTTTTCAGATAAGGAAATAAATAAGTTTGAACGGTTAAAGGTGCTTACGATCACTCCCGACAAAGCACAGCAATTAAGTACATTAAAAACATCTTATCAAGTAATTGCAAGTCTTCAAACCCTTGTGAATATTTTAGAAGCTCCAGAAGATAAACATAAATATAAACATCTATTTGCTAAAAATGTTCGAATTTTAGAGGACTTGGATATCTTCTTCCCATTTGATTTAGACAATTTTAAACGCAATGAGGATGGAAGTTCCTTCAATCAATCAAATTTTAGTATGTATGCAGAGGCAACTAATCAGTATTTAGTATAAACCTTTTATTGCTTGCACTTATTATTCCTATCTGGAATTAAAATAAGCCGTCGCTTATACCGCGACGGCTTATTTTTAAAGAATTCTATTTCGAAACACTATATTCTTCTAGCCACTGTCTAAATACTTCAGGTTCTTTATAGCCGTTAATTCTACCTACTTCTTCTCCATTTTTGTACTGAACGATTGTTGGGGTTGAATCAATATTGTACTTATCCCATCCTTCTTCGAATTCCCATAGGTTATATTGATCAATCGATACATCTAATTCCTCTGCAAGTGGCATTAATTCTGGTGTCGTCTGTTTACAATACACACAATTTGAACTAAAGAAGTATACGGTAACATCTTCTTCTGTTTTTAATTTTTCCTCGAGTGCATCAGGAACAATAATATTTTGGTAATTTGGATCATCTAATATTTCCATTGTTTCAGGTTCCAAATCCTCTTTTTCATATAAATTTCCTTCTACTGCTTTTTCTTTTTGCATATTAGATAAAAAGGCTACTCCTGCAAATAATATAATAATAAAAACTAAGAAAAAAATTACCTTTTTCATTTATTCATCTCCTCGTATAGTAAGTTTATAGTCCTCTTTCGAGGTAATTTCCAATTAAAATATTGTTCTTTGATAATTCTATAGATGTTAGTTCAGATAGTGGGGGGCTAGCCCCCCACTATCTGAAAAAG
>NZ_CATNHG010000130.1:0-131140 GCF_950097965.1 Bacillus sp. T2.9-1 | reverse complement strand
GCATGTAGAAAAGACATGCACTTTATTTGGAGATGCGGGCATGATAGCCTATTATGGCTAAGCCAGATTCTCTTTGAGATATCTGGCTTCCTGGCTAAAGAATCTATGCCCGCAGAGGCTCCAAGTAAAGTGACAAAGTGCCTGAACTATTTCCAGTAAAGAACCAATATCAAATTAATGAAAAAGTGTTAAATTTAATATGGATAGGTGTTTTATATATGTCTCATTTGGCTAGGTCAGTTCAGTTTCCCATCTTTTTATGAATACGCAGACAAACAATTTGGGAGTGAAGATTACATTAGCCTTTGCTCAAACTACCACAAATAAAGATGTACGGGCATATATGTTAAGAGGAAAGGATATTTCCCAAAAGCATTTAAAATTATTCATGGATGCTTTAGTGGATGAAGGAATACAAAGTCCAAATTCATCGGATATAGGGGTTACTGATTCTAAGGTACGTACATTTTCAGATAAATTAATGATGTTTCATATAAGCTTATTAAGTGCTTCTGGAGTTGGAAACTATGCATTAGCAGGAGGCGCTAGTCAAAGAAGTGACCTTTTGCTCAATTATGAAAGACTGTCCATGGAAATAGCTCAATATGCAAAAGATGGGGAAGATTTGATGATTGAAAATAGTTGGCTAGAACAGCCACCGCCAACTATTCAAATATAAACTTTCCCTATGGAAAGAGAAGTGTATGTTATGGGACGTAGGTAGTAATAGCGACAAACTTCCTGGAATACTTTAAAAAAAGCCCAAACAATTATATGAATCTTTTGTCGGCATTGCGTATAATTGTTTGGGTCTATCTTAAGCTGTTTTGGTCAATCCTCTAATCTTATGCCTCCAGTTCTGTAGTATTTTTTTTACTGTTCTTTTTTACAGTGTGAGCGCTTTCCTCTAGTATATACATTACCGGTAATTGGGATGTAATATTCGATTCTCCTATATAAACTTCTGTAACATAATAGGCAATGTTGATATCGGAAATTTTTGCTAATTGGCAGTTTTTGCTATTGGTGATACTGATGATGTTGCAGCCTTCTAATTTTAATTGATTTGCAAGATGCAGTGTATGATCCGTTTCACCAGAAACAGATAAGATAATGGCTGTACTGTTTTTTAATTCTTTACTGTTAATCGGATAAAAGGGGTCTTTAATAAAAGTAGAAAATTTTCCTAAGCTGGAAAAGTATCTTGCTCCATACTCTGCTAAAATTCCAGAACTGCCTGTTCCTACGAAAATAACTTTATTTGATTTGATTACCATTTCAGCTGTTTCGTGTATGTACGTTTCGAAGTTCCCTTTCATTGTCCGTTCCAAAAACTCAGAAAGATAGTATTTTGTTGATTTTAAGTTTTCTTGTTCATTTCTATCTAAATATAATTTTAATTTAATCTTAAACTCGGAAAAACCATCACAGTTTAGTTTTCGGCAAAACCTTAAAATACTAGAAGTGGAGACGTGTGTTTCGTCAGATAATTCTCTAATGCGCATGTAAATAACCTTTTCAATATTTTTTGTAACATAGTTATAGAGTAGCATTTCCAAATCATTAAAGGATTGGATCATTTCATTTGTGAACAAATTTTTCCCTCCTACTCTAAAAGATAGTTTTCCTATATTCACCATTTAGTATAAAACAGGTTGTGACTAAAATGTAACAAATTCCTACTGAAGAAAAAAGATACTAAGTGTTTATTTTTTATTGTATTATATTTGAAAGCGTATACAATTTAGAAGGAAGGCGGAATATGATGTTTTGGTTATGAAAAATAGGGAGGGAATAAAATGAAGAAATTGCTATTAGTATGTGCAGCAGGAATGTCCACTAGCTTATTGGTAAATAAAATGAAGGATGCGGCAAAAGAGAAAGGGGTAGAGCTAGAAATTTTCGCGTTGCCAGTGTCAGAATGTCAAAAAGTTGCTCATGAAGTAGATGTCGTTTTATTAGGACCACAGGTTCGTTACCAAAAACCACAGGTAGAAGAGATTATAGCTGGAAGAGTACCAGTGGAAGTAATCGATATGAGAGCATATGGCACGATGAATGGAAAGGCAGTATTAGAAAGGGCGTTAGAATTAATAGCTTAATGGATATGCAATTTGCAACTAGAGAAGCCTGCAAAATAAAACAGTTTCTAACTGTGAATATAATGACATTTATTTGGGGGGAGTTTTACAATGGGTTTTATGGCCGCTTTTGAGAAGTTTGCGGAGAAAACATTAGTGCCAGTTGCAGCAAAATTAAACTCACAAAGGCATATAGTTGCAATCCGTGATGCATTTATTCTATCTTTTCCTATTACACTTGCAGGTTCATTAATTGTCTTACTAAATTTTGCCGTTTTAGCTCCAGATGGCTTTATAGCTAAAATCTTATTTTTGCATAAATTATTTCCGAATTTAGCAGATCTACAATCTGTTTTCTCGCCGGTTCTAAATGGATCAGTTAATATTTTATCCATGTTTATTGTCTTCCTCGTTGCCAGAAATATGGCGATCTCTCTCAAAGCAGATGAATTATTAAGTGGACTTACTGGTCTTTCTGTATTTTTTATTATATACCCACCATATACAAATGTAGATGGGGCAAATTTCTTAACGACTCAATGGGTCGGTGCACAAGGATTATTTGTTGCATTAATTGTAGGGTTGTTAGTTGGAGAACTTTTCAGTAAATTATCTAAATCGAAAAGGCTTCAAATTAATATGCCTGATTCTGTTCCTCCAGCTGTTTCTCGTTCTTTTAAGGTGTTATTCCCAATTATTATTATTACTGTTTTGTTCGCTATTGTAAACGCTTTAATAAATGCTATTTATCCAGATGGCCTGCACGGATTTATTTATGCCGCAATTCAGACACCATTAAAAAGTCTAGGTACAAATATCGTTTCTCTTGTTATATTAGCGATTGTTTCCAACCTTTTATGGGTATTCGGTATTCATGGTCCCAACACGATTGCTGCTATTCGTGAAGCAATGTTTGCAGAGGCGAATTTAGAAAACCTTAACTTTGTTGCGGAGCATGGGACTGCTTGGGGAGCTCCATATCCAGTAACTTGGGCGATTAATGATGCTTTTGCGAACTATGGCGGCTCTGGAATGACACTTGGACTACTAATTGCTATCTTTATTGTTGCGAAAAGACAGGATTACAGAGATATTGGTAAATTATCGATTGCGCCAGGAATATTTAATATTAATGAACCAGTTATTTTTGGTTTGCCAGTAGTATTGAATCCGATTTTAATCGTGCCGTTTATTCTTGTCCCTGCCATTAATATTATTATCGGATATGTTGCCATTGTATCTGGATTAATTCCGCCAATTGCCTATTCTGTGCCGTGGACTACGCCAGGACCACTAATTGCCTTCCTGGGCACAGGCGGAAACTATATCGCGTTATTGCTTGGATTTGTGTGTCTAGCCGTCTCTACTCTTGTGTATTTGCCATTTGTCATCGCAGCAAATAAAGCCAATGCAGTAAGTTATGGGGGACAAAAAAGTGATTCGGATGTCTCGGCTTAAAGAGTGAGGAAAAATGAATCACTATACTATCCAGTTCCTATGTGGACAAATAAACTATGTCCGAGCTTTTTTTGAAAATTATCAGGATGCTAAAGTTCAAACAGATGTAGAGATTCTAAATAAAATAAAGGCAAATATTCAGGTAGAATCAGCGTTAAATGTAACGGAAGTACAATCTTACTTAGAGAAAATTTTTCAACAATCTAAATATGGCTGTGCGTTGCATTTTCAAACGATAGTGATAGAAGGGGGAGAGTAATATACTGGAAATGATAGTGGTGTCCGAGGTACTCATTTAGTGGGTACCTTTTTTGATGGAAGGGGATTGTTTTTTCCATTTCTAGATAGGCAGGAATTATATTTTTATGCTAGAATGTATAGGATAAATATCGAATGGAATATATACTAGGTAAAATCTGCATCTTTCTTTTTATCTCGTATTACATTATAATTATTTTAACTTTAATTTTAAGCAGGGGGAGATTTCAATGGGTGAAGTCTCTTTCTGTTTGTTTGCGATTTTATAAAGAAGCGATTGGTTTTTACTATTAGCACAATTGGTGTATAGTTATTATAGATAATTTTAGAAGGAATAGGGTGTTGAAATAATGAGTGAATATCGAGTATTACTTTATTATAAATATGTACCGATTGAAAATCCGGAAGAGTTAACACAAGAGCATTTAGCTTTTTGTAAAGAGCTTGGATTATTAGGTCGTATTCTTATTTCCCATGAAGGGATTAATGGAACAGTTTCTGGTACGGTAGAGCAAACAGATAAGTATATGGAAGCGATGAGACAGGATCCTCGCTTTAGTGATACTATCTTTAAAATTGATGAAGTGGATGGACATGCTTTTAAGAAAATGCATGTTCGCCATAAAAAAGAATTAGTGAACTTAAGCTTAGAAGATGATGTAGATCCACTTGAATTAACTGGTAAGCACTTAAAACCAACAGAATTCTATGAGCAAATGCAAGATTCAAATACAATCGTAATTGATGCTCGTAACGATTATGAATATGATCTTGGTCATTTTAGAGGTGCTATTAAGCCGGAGATTGAAACATTTAGAGAACTGCCACAATGGATTAAAGAAAATAAAGAGATGCTAGAAGGTAAGAAAATTCTTACTTACTGTACTGGTGGAGTAAGATGTGAGAAGTTCTCTGGCTGGTTAATGAAAGAGGGCTTTGAAGATGTAAGTCAATTAGATGGTGGAATTGTGACTTACGGTAAAGATCCAGAAGTACAAGGCGAGCTTTGGGATGGTCAATGCTATGTGTTCGACCAAAGAATCAGTGTGCCAGTCAATCAAAAAGAGCATGTTATCGTTGGACGTGACTTCTTTACTGGTGAGCCATGCGAGAGATATGTAAACTGTGCAAACCCAGAGTGTAACCGCAAAATGCTTTGCAGTGAAGAAAATGAAGAGAAGTATATGAGAAGCTGTAGCCACGAGTGCCGTACGCATCCAAGAAACTTCTATGTTAAACATCATGGTCTTACTCCAGAACAAGTGGAAGCAAGAGTAAAAGAAATTGCTCAATGGGAAGAAGAAAGTAAAGTAATGTAATAAATAATAGGGGCTGTCCTTAATGGACGGCCTTTTTGTTATTTGGGATTGATTTGGCTGATAAAACGAAACAATGGCTGATAAAGGAGGAGTTTTGGCTGATAAAATGAAACAATGGCTGATAAAGGAGAAGATTTGGCTGATAAAATGAAACAATGGCTGATAAAGGAGAAGATTTGGCTGATAAAATGAAACATTGACTGAAAAAACGAAACTTATGCTGATAATGCAATAGTTTTGGATAATAAAAGCCAAAACTTAGGCTGATATCCCTTTTATTTGCGCGATATCAGCCTTCTTTGGTGTCAAATCTAATGAAATTAGTTTAATATCTTGATTTTTGATGGGGGTGACTGGTTACTATGAATAAATGCTAATAATTGTTCCGCCATATATTCACAAGGATACCAAAATCCCCCTTGAACCACTCCCTAATCATCCCGACAATTGCATTAGCCTGATAACTGATAGGAAGATTTCGGTTGATGTGTGAATCTACTAGTGCATACTCAAAATCTTCTTTATTCACATTCTTTAAAGTCTGATAAATATGCTGTTGGTGATCATATAGGAAGTCAGAAGAAAAAACTAGCTTATAAAACAAGGCATGTCTTTGTACATGTTCAAATATTTTAATTGATTTTGCTGTTAATTGGAGACATTAAAGGTTTCTAGATGTACATATAGAAAGTGATAAGCGCAAATTAAATCAGCAGGAACATCGCAGCTGATGAAGGCTGGACTTCTTACTAAAATATTTTTATTAACTGTTAAGAAAGTAGAAATTTTCTGAAGCCTACACGCCCCTAACCGGGTGCTCTCCGCTTATCTTATTGTCTAGCTCCAGCGAATACCGCCTAGCAAACTTTCAGATCTTCTCCCCACGATAAGTCAACATCGATTCACTAACGCTCATCGTGTTTCCTTTATATCAGTCGAAGTTCTTCCAGTTTGTACGGCGCCTCCGTTTTCTTATAATTCGAAGGTCTCACCTAACTCTAATACTTTCCCTTTAAATCCAAGTTCTTCAAGCTTGTTGACAAATGCTTTTGCGTCTTGTTCAATAACAGGGAATGTATTGTAATGAATAGGAATAATTAGTTTTGCTTGATACCATTCGGCTGCTTGTAGTGCATCTTCAGGTCCCATTGTAAAATGGTCTCCGATTGGTAGGAAAACAACGTCTAAATTATGACGATCCCCAATCATTTTCATATCGCCAAATAGTCCAGTGTCTCCAGCATGATGCAACACTTTTTCCTCTGCTTCAATAATATATCCAGCTGGCATTCCGCCATATAAGATGTTTTTATTTTCTTCATCTATAATCCCTGAGCTGTGGAATGCATGTGTCATTTTCACTTTTGCAAATTCTAAATCCAGTGTTCCTCCGATATTCATCCCGATTGTTTCCACGCCCTTCCATGACATATAGGCAGCTAATTCTGGATTAGCGACAACCGGAGCATTATTTGCTTTAGCGATTGGTGTAGCGTCGAGAATATGATCCATATGAGCATGTGTCAATAGAACAGCATCTACTTTCATTTCCTCCACTTTAGAAACTGCCGAAGGATTGCCGCTAATAAACGGGTCAATAACCAATGATTTTCCTTTTGTACTAATTTCAATAGTGGATTGACCATGATACGTAATTTTCATGCAAAATCATCTCCTTAATTCCACAAAAATGTGGATTATTGTCCATTTTAGATTAAAACAGAGAGAGGGAAAGTGCCAAATGATATGCTTGTCTGTTGCTTTCATATTAAGTCCTCTGCAGTAAGAAGTATTAACACTACTTTATAAGGAAATACGTTGTCAAAGGAAAAGATTATCGCTGCTTCGGCTGGCATAAGGCTAGCATGATAAAAGAAATAATCGTGATGGATAGTACCCAAATCCAAGCCATTCGAATATTTCCATTATCGATAGCAACATAAATAGCGGTAGGCAAGGTTTGTGTTTTTCCAGGAATATTCCCTGCAAACATTAAGGTGGCCCCAAATTCTCCTAGCCCTCTGGCAAAGCTAAGGATACTTCCAGAAAGGATAGAGTGGGAAGCAAGTGGAATGGAAATGGATGTGAGTACTTTCCATTCATTTGCCCCATCGACTCGTGCTGCCTCCTCGATTGAGCGATCAATTTGAATAAATCCTGCTTTAGCTGATTGATACATTAAAGGAAAGGATACGATAAATGCAGCAATTACTGCAGCCCACCATGTAAAAATGACAGGCTGATGAAAGATCCATTCGATTACTTTACCGAGGATACTATTTCTACCAAACAGAACGAGTAGTAGGAAACCAGTAACAGTTGGAGGAAGAACGATTGGCAAAAGTAAACAAGTTTCAAGCAATGCCTTTCCCTTAAATTTTTTTCTGGCTAACTTGGCAGCAAGTATTGTGCCACTAACTATGACGACAATAGTGGCAACCAGAGAAACTTGTAAGGATAGGCAGAGGGGGGACCAAAAATTTGACCATTCCTCTTTAGTTAACAATAAATCCATCTTCCTCGAAAACCTTTAAACTAGTTGGTGTTTGCAGATAGTCATAAAACGTTTTTGCTGCCTCGTAATTTTTGCTGTCCTTGATGATGCCAATCGGATAGACAATCGGGGAATGACTTGATTCCTCCGCAGTGGCAACGACTTCTACAGAATCAGATGTCTTTGCATCTGTTCCATAAACAATCCCTGCTGCCACATTGTTTGTTTCAACATATGACAATACTTGACGAACATCTTTTGCGGTAATGATATTCTCCTGTACTTTTTCCCATATGTGAAGAGTTTGAAGCGTCTCTTTCGCATAATTTCCTGCGGGTACTGATTCTGGTATGCCGATGGCGATTTTTTCCTTATCTAATGTTTCAAGATCAGCGAAACGATTAATCGTTACATTAGATTGTTTATTTGTAATCAGAACTAAATTGTTTTTTACTAAGTCGATATGATCGGACTCTTTAATCAGTCCATCGTCAACCAAAAGATCTAGCTTATCCTGTGCAGCTGAGAAAAATAAATCAACCGGTGCTCCTTGAGCAATCTGTTGCTGCAAAGCTCCTGATGAACCAAAGTTAAAGGTTAATGTAATGTCTGGATGTTCCTCCTCGAATTTCTTCTTGATCGTATTTAATGAATCTTGCATGCTTGCTGCTGCAGAGATCGTTAAAGAAAACGTTTCTTTTTTAGAGGAAGAGGTATTTTCTCCATTATTGCTACAAGAGGCTAAAATCAATAAGGCTAATAATAGGAGGAATTTACTGTACTTTTTCATCGTACCTCTCCTTTATTAAAAATATCGCTTAATGATGCCTTTTCTTGTTTACTCAAAATGGATAGTGGCTCTCTACATATTCCTGCATTAATATTATTTTCTGTTAGTACATATTTGATGGCTCGCAGTGTTCCTATTTCTAAGATGGTATGCATGGTTGGCAGTAGTTTAGACAATTGGTCTTCTGCAAGTTTCCATTCATTATTTTTTCCCAATTGAACAATTTGTTGTATTTCTTTTGGAAAAATATTTCCTATTATACTAGTGATTCCGTCATAACCGTTTTGCATATTATCTAAAAGATGAATATCGAATCCAGTTAACACGGAGAAGGAAGGACCAAGCTTATTTTTTACTAGAGGTGCATTGCTAGGATTACCTGCTTCCTTTAAAGCTTGGATTTGCGGGCAGGACTCTACTAAATCGTATAAAGTAGTTAATTCTAAGTTAAATCCAGTACGTGATGGATTATTATAGAGCATAATTGGTAAATCAGTCACAGCACACACTTTTTTCACGTATTCAGCTGCTTCTCTTTGGCTCATTCGTAAATAAGGAGGAAACCCTAGCATAATTCCATCTAGATTTTCTCGTTGGGCAGCTTCCGCCAATCGAATAGCGTCAGATGTTCTTACAGCAGCAACTCCTCCGATAAGAAGGAGCTTTTCTTCTCCAGCTAACCGTGCTTCTCGTAAGAGGGTTATGCGTTCCTCGATGGACATCGAATGCTGCTCTCCTGTTGAACCACTGATAAGCAGTGCAGGAACCTGATTTTTTTTATAGTAATCTATTAAAGAATAAATACCGCTTAATGAGAGATTTTCCTTATCATCAAACGGGGTAACCATTGCAATGCTAAATGGAACAAATGGATTTTGTTTAATCATTCTTCCTCACTCCTTTTAAAATAGATTATACTTAAACTATTCAATAGTAAAAAGAAGGCTGTTTAATAAAAGTCTTTCTATCAATTTATCTTTTTCTCGTTTTGAAATCAATATGAAATGTGAAGGGAGCAGGTTTTTTGTGGTAAAAGTAGCGTTGAATTATGCGATAATGCTGGAACAAGTAAAAAGTAATGGATATAAGGAAGAAGCGATTATACAGGCTTTGGAAAGCAAGGATCTTATTTTTTTTCAAAGCTGTGGTAATGGTTTGCCTGATTGGGAAACACTTTTCTCCTATTATGAAAAAAATAAGACAGGCGTAAAAGCGATTATTGCAGATGAATATGAAATAACCTTTTTAACAAAGGGAACGTTAAAAAGACTTTTATCATTAAAATATCAATTAGTAGAGGGAAGAGACTTTGAGGACCGAGGAGAAGTATTGGGAACAATCACTTTATCGAAGGAATCCTTTCATTCCTTTACATCGATTTTAGCAAAAAATTGGACTTTTGTCGTATTGGAAGAGAATACATACAATGTTATCTTTGATATTAAGTTATCCGTAATCGATTAAATGAAATTAGGACAAGTGGTTGTTATTTTTACGATAAATCTTTCTTTATAATATAGAAGGAGGTAGAAATAGCATATATGAATAGAAAGAGGCTAATGAAGATTAGTCCCTTTTTTTACAACAAAAACAGAACATATGTTCCTTTTGGGAGGCTTGAGTATGAAGGAATGCCGTTCTTTTCAATCAGAGGCTTTTACCGCGTTCTTGCAGGATAATAAATCATTATTAAGCAATCCAATTGTAAAAAGCTTTTTGGAAAAAAAGATAAATTTACTTCTATTAAAAAAGGCGATAGAATTCCCAACAAAGGAAAATAAAGAAAAGCTGGATGAAGCCTTTAAAAAGCATTTTTTTACCATTCGATTTACTGCGTATATTACTTCTTCCATGGAGTATAGCACCATTAATTTTAATAAAAACTTAACAATGTATCAGAAAAGATTTCCGTTAATACTTGCTGAAAGGGAAGCTGGGGGAGAGAAGGACATTACTCTATATGATAAAGAGGCTGAAATAGAAAGGATGGTGGAGAAGGAGGTCTTGCGAGCAAGTGTGGAGGAGTATATTGCAGATAAGATGATTTATTCAGCCATTCTTAGTTTGACCACTTCACAACGAGACATTCTAACCTATGCATATCTATATAAATTAACGGATACAGAAATTGCTCGAACAATTGGTACATCGCAACAATATGTTTCAAAAACACGAAAAGTAGCTTTACAACGAATTCTTTCATTTATGAACGGAAGGAGGAAGGTGGATGGAATTGATAGATATGACTCAATGGATGACAATGATCAGTAACTTTGGTTTTCCCTTAACATTATCATTATTTGTTCTGCTTCGATTAGACAAAAAAATAGATCAGCTTCTGAAGGAATGGAACGAAATGAAACCAAATCAACGAAAGGAAAATGGCAAATGACAGATATGTATACAATCGTAAAAAGAGCAAAAGTAGATCCTGAAATGTTAATGGAATTAATTAAGCTGTTTGAGCCAAAGGTCAATAAACTAATGAATAGGACAAATCCGAATGACAGGACGGATCTTTCACAAGAACTGAAAATCATGCTAATAGAGTCTGCTTATCAATATGATTTAGAAAGTATTCCGGGATTTTGGGAATTTAAAGATAAGTATACAAGCTAATAGTTGCCCTTTAACAGAAAAAATCCGAGTCCAATCTATAATCAACTTGGATAGAAAGGCTCGGATTTTTTAGAAAGATTACACTTTCCGTTTCAATAAACTATTTGTAATGGCATAAAGATGCTGTTTATAATCTCCATCAGGTAATTTATTAAGTTGTTTGATTGCTTTTTCAGTATATTTTTTAGCAAGGAGCTCTGCTTTTTCTACCCCTTTATATTTAGAAATAAGTTCAGAAATCTGTTGCATATCCTCATCAGTCAACGCGTCTTTTTTATCTAAAATAGGAATCAGTTCTTTAGGATTCGCTTGAATTGCATAAATGAGCGGCAAATTATAATGACCTTGTTTAATATCTGCCAACACAGGCTTGCCTAATGTTAAGCTATCTCCTTTATAATCTAGAATATCATCCATAATTTGAAAGGCCATGCCGATATAATGTCCCATATTCCAAGCGTTCATAGCGAGTGGTCGGCTAGCTTCACTTTCTATAGCACCGGAATAGCAGCTTACAGCAAAAAGCTGGGCAGTTTTTCCAGAGATTCTTGTTAAGTAATTTTTAACCGTCACTTTAGATTGATATCGGGCATTTAATTGATCTAATTCTCCGCTTAAAATTTTTTCCATGCTGCGAGCATTAAATTCTAAATGAGATAGAGACGTTGCGTGTTTAGATAAAATCGTAAAACAAACGCAGAATAGATAATCACCTGCATAGATGGCAAACTTATTTCCATTATGAGCATGGATTGTGGGAATATTATGCCGTGTAGGTGATTCATCAATAACGTCATCATGGATTAATGTAGCCATATGCAATGTTTCCAATGCAGCTGCAACTGCTATCGCGCGGTTTTTGTCTTTAGAAGGACCTACTTGTGAACAAAGCAGGGAGTAAGCAGGTCTAAGTAATTTGCCACCTGAATAGATTAAATCTTTAATCGTTTTTTCTACTACTTTGTCACGAACACGAATATTGCTTTCAATTAATTGAAGTACTTTTGACAAGTCATTCTTTAATTCCGGATACGTATCCCACATTTGATGTACACGCATACTCTAACCTCTTTCATTACTAGATTCGTTTATTTCCGATAAATCTCTATAATATTGTAGTTTTTCTACATGTGTGATTAGATAGTTGGCAAGTATTCCTATGGCTATTCCTGATAAGATGCCGATAAAGGATAAAATAGGCAAATATAAAAATACAGTCCATGTTTGTGCAACAAAGCTTGCAACAGCTAATTGACCAATATTATGGAGAATAGCCCCGGTGGTACTTACTCCTATTAAGCTAATTCGTTTGGTGCCAAGCTGCTTTACACTCCACATGCCAATAAAGCTTAACAGAGCCCCGCTTGCACTATACATAAAGGTAGAAAGCGTTCCTCCTAATAGTGTCGCTAAGCAAAGGCGAATCGCAATTACTTTAAATGCATCTCTTGTAGGAAGTGTGTAAAGAGCTAAGCATGTAATAATATTTGCTAATCCAAGCTTTGCTCCAGGTGCAAAGGCAAATGGAAATGGAATAGCCCGTTCTAGTAAGCTTATTATTACAGCTTGTGACGCAAGCAGTGCTATATATACAAGGCGTTGATTTTTCGTCATATTCTCAACTTCCATTCTTGCGGATGTTATTTTTCCTATAAATAAGTTGATTGTAGGTTAAATAAATACTGATACCTATTAATCAGTATAGGACAAAAAAGAATAGAGTGAATTTTGATCTTCCTCTTCATTCAAAGGAATAAACCCTATAGTCAAATAAAGAGCTTGGAGCAAAAAGCAATCAACTAATTTCAAAGCTTAGCTTTTAGACATGATCAAGGAATAAATTCAATTAGCTTCTTTTTTCTCCTTTACTGATTCAGGAGGATTGCTAGAAACATGGAAAATAATGCATTCTCTATGTTTCTAGCATATTATTTCATTACTTATAATCCTTATAAATCGCTCGTTCTTTTCCATACCACCAGTCACCTAATTTTCTTTGAAGGAACGGAATAACCCAATAATCTAATCCAAATGTACGACCAGATCCGTTCATCAAGGCGATTGATGCTGGCAATGCCCAAACTTTATCCCATCCAAGCATTGCAGTTAGTGTAAACATTACTAAGAAAGCAGCACTCGCAGCATTTGCTAACCATGTGAATAAACCAGCTAGAATTGCTAATCCAATTGCTAATTCAATAAAGATCATCATTTTTTGCATAAATAGTGCAACTTCTGGTGTTGGCAGCATGATTTTCATAATCCATTCAAACCAGAATGGCATTTTGCTTAAAATCGGTGTCGCAAAGTCAGTAGAAGTAGCGGCTTCACTCGCACCGCTTGTTGCAGTTTGTAGCCATTCAAACGGCATTTTTACACTAGTAGCTGTTAGCCAAGAATCTTCTCCTAGACCATTGAATAGGTTTGGAACCTTAGACCAGCTAGAGATAGAATCTTTCCATGTAGATTCACCCCAAAGTTTTGCACAAGCTTCTATTATCCAGAAACCTGCAACAAAGACACGTAAAGGTAAACTCCAAAGAACATTTCCATAGCGTGTTAAGAAGTCACGGAATATATTACGTTTATCTTTTGTATGGAAAAACTCATGCATCACATATTGGTACATATAATAGCCGCTTCCGATGCCAAAGAAATAATATAGATTAACCATATGTTTCATGAAGTTTGCAAACCAACCACTTAAATGCATACCACTTAAATTCGCAACACCGTATCTAGCTCCGATTGATACCATTACCCCGTGGTATTTCCCTTTATATGCTTCTTTTTCGCCGCCGCTAATCTCTGCAATGATATTCTTTGCAGCTGTTAGAGCAGTTTGTTCAGCAGCTTCAACAATTTGAGGAGTAGGCTTTCCAGGCTCTTCTTCAAAATATGCTAAGTCACCAACTACATATACATCTTTATAATCTTCTGATTCCATATGAGCATTTACTTTTAAACGTCCTGCTCTTCCTGCAGACATACCATAATCTTTTGTATCAGAATTTGCGCGAACCCCTGCAGTCCAAATAAGCGTATAGGTTGGAAGCTCTTCGCCGGATTTTAAAACAATAGCATCTTCTTTTACTTCAACGATTGGAGAGCTTTTTAGGATCTTAACGCCTTGTTTCACCATATAGCTTTCTGCTTTATCAGCATCTCTGCGCTCAAGCATATTTAATATAGTAGGAGCAGCTTCGACCACATATAAAGTAATATCTTCTGCGTCTAATTTATAGTCTTTCGCCAATCTCTCTTTCCATTCAATAAGTTCCCCAACCATTTCAATTCCTGTGAACCCAGAACCACAGACAGTAAAGGTTAGCATTGCTTTTCTAGTAGCTTCGTCATGAACGTTAGCTGCTTTACGAACGATTTTCTCAATATGCTCTCTTAATCTAACAGCATCTTCCCAAGACCAAAGGGTAAATCCGTTTTCTTGTACTCCAGGTGTGCCAAAATCATTTGGTTCGCCACCCATTCCCAAGATTAAATAATCGAAGGAAAATTGTCCGTGTTCTGTCGTTACTAATTTACTTTGATAATCAACATGTTTAACATTGTCTGTAACTAATTTCACCTTTGTGCGATTAAATAAACGACGTAAATCAAATTGAATAGCATCTGGTTCTACTCTGTGTGCAGCAACCTCATGTAATTCAGTCATCATTGTATGATAGGAATGTCTATCTATAAGTGTAATGGAAACTGAATCATCTTTTTTATACTTTTTAGCAAGCTTTTTTGCGGCATGAACGCCTGCATAACCTGCTCCGATTATGACAATATTTTTTTTGTCCATTCTTCCTATTCACTCCCTTAATTGGTTAATTTCTTTCTTGTGAAGTTTTGAACAATACTAATATAACAATGTGGTTTTTATCTGTCTATGGACTTCATAGAATGTATACATTTAAAAATTACGGTTGTTCACATTTTTGCAACAATTACGAACGAATGATTTTTGTCATAAATTCTCCATATTTTAAAAGGTCACTGATAAACACTATTACGACAATGATTAATCCGGAAATGAGCTGTTTTACAGGGTTTTGTACACTAAAAAGTCGATAGACAGTAAGAGAATGCAATGATAAAATGACGATGTTATAAATGTGAAAAAGTTCACATTGTGAAATAAATGGCGGCTTTTAGGTAATCAACAAAAAATAGTAAATAACTATAATGTGATATTCATAGAAGGGAATGGGTTTAATGAAAAAATTAAAAAAGGCGGCGATTTTGTTACTTTCCCTCTTTTTATTAGTAGGCTGTGGCAAGCAAAAGGATACAGACACAGGGGTAACGAGTACCCCCTATAAAAAAACGGAATTCTTAATGGGAACAGTAGTAACCATTAAAATCTTTGATAAAGATAAAGAAGAAGTATTGAACCAAGTATTCGATCGAATAGAGCTGCTTGCAAGTCAAATTACAGTCAATGAAGAAGGATCGATTATTGACGAAATCAATGAAAATGCTGGTTTAAAACCAGTACAGGTACCAGATGATATCTATCGTTTGGTGAAAGCAGGAAAAGATTATAGTGGATACTCAGGAGGCGATTTTGATATCACAATTGGTCCCCTTACTAATTTGTGGCATATCGGATTTCCAGATGAAAAAAAGCCGACTCAAGCAGAGATAGATGAAATCCTCCCTTTTATTAATTATAGAAAGATAGAATTAAATGAAGAGAAGCAAACCGTCTATTTGCCAGAACAAGGAATGATGTTGGACTTAGGAGGAATTGCAAAAGGGTTTATTACAGACGAAGTTGTGAAGGTATTAGAGGATAATGGGGTGAAATCTGCCATTATCGATTTAGGCGGAAACATTTATGTAAAAGGAAAGAATGCATCAGGAAAGCCTTGGGAAGTTGGTGTTCAGGATCCATTTTCAGACAGAGGAGAAATGGTAGGGAAAATGGAAGAAACGGATACATCCATTGTAACATCAGGAATATATGAACGTTATTTGGAAGTTGATGGTGTCAAATATCATCATATTCTTAGCCCTAAAACAGGTTATTCTGTAAATAATGATGTTGCGGGAATAACCATTGTTTCTGATAAGTCGTTTGATGGGGATGGATATTCGACAACGATATTTATAAAAGGAGTAGATGAAGGATTAAAAGCAGTAGAACAAATGGATGGAATGGAAGCTATTTTTGTAACAAAAGATAAGAAGGTTTACTTAACATCGGGACTAAAAGATAAATTTACTTTAACGAATGATAAATTTGAAATAGCGAACTAATAAGGAAGAGGGAGGCGTAAGGCATGTCGATTCGTTCATTTTTAAAGTTAGTAGAAATCCAAACAAAAATAGCTAGTGTTTTTCCGTTTTTCATCGGGATATTATTTGTATTATACCGATACGATGCATTTCATTTGAAAAATACGCTTATATTCTTTAGCTCTATGCTCATCTTTGATTTAACAACAACAGCAATAAATAACTATATGGATTATCGAAAAGCGAAAAGTGATGAATATAGGAAAGAAAAAAACGTGATTGGGCAGGAAGGGATAAAAGAAAGCACGGTTATCGCAACGATACTTACGCTCTTTTTAATGGCAACAGGGTTGGGAATCTGGCTTAGTATCGAGACAGACTTACTTGTACTTTTAATTGGATTTATATGCTTTTGCATTGGAATTTTGTATACCTTTGGGCCAATTCCCTTATCAAGAATGCCTTTAGGAGAAGTGTTTTCTGGAGTTACGATGGGGTTTGGTATCGTTTTTCTAACGGTATATGTAAATGCCTTTGATGTTGGAATTGCCGCTTTGACTTGGGAAAAGGAAATGATATTTCTCCAAGTTAACCTGATAAAAATAATAGAAATCATTATTGTGTCTTTACCATGTATGTTTACGATAGCAAACCTTATGCTTGCAAATAATATTTGTGACGTAGAAGAAGATATTAAGAATCATCGCTTTACCTTGCCGTTTTATCTAGGCAAAAAATATTCCTTATGGCTGTATAACGGGCTTTATGTAGGATCTTTTGTTGCTATTTTGATTTCAGTCTTTCTACATTTACTACCAATAATAGCGTTATTAAGCTTAGTTGCTATTTTACCAGTATATAAGCATATGCGGATTTTTAATGAACTCCAAGTTAAATCAAAAACATTTAGTTTAGCTGTGAAAAACTTGATTATTGTTAATGGATTTCTAGTAGTGTCTTTAGCAATGTCTTTCATTATTAGATAAGAAATTTACTGATCACTAAGAGACTTGCACTTTTCTATTTAGGGATAGGGGGGATTAGTTTGGGTGTTGTTTTGGAAGTGGAAGGATTAAGCTTTCGATATGATAAAAAACAGGACAGGAGCAATATATCAGATGTTTCCTTTCAATTAAGAGAAGGGGAATGGACCGCACTTATTGGTCATAATGGAAGTGGTAAATCCACGTTAGCTCATTTGCTTGTTGGATTGCTTCAACCTGATGCAGGACAACTGAAAATAAACGGAACAGTTTTAAGGAAAGAATCAGTATCTTGGGATATCGGCATCGTTTTTCAAAATCCTGAAAATCAGTTCATTGGAACAACGGTAGAGGATGATGTTGCTTTCGGACTGGAAAATATAAATATGCCATATAAACAAATGAGAGAAAGAGTGGATAAGGCATTAGAAGATGTTGGAATGACCGAGTATCGGATGGCAGATCCTTCTCAATTATCAGGTGGTCAAAAACAAAGAGTTGCAATCGCAGGAATGCTTGCATTGCAGCCAAAGGTGCTCATTTTGGATGAAGCTTTTGTTATGTTGGATCCGAGAAGCAGAAAGGAATTAATGGACACAATACGTAAGTTAACAAACAAAGGAATGACAATCCTATCGATTACTCATGATATGGAGGAAGCAGCCCATGCAGATAAAGTTATGGTCATAAAGCAAGGGAAAGTAGCGAAAATAGAAAGTCCTTCCCAGCTATTTTTCACCGATTCATCACTTGAAAAGCCCTTTGCAGAAAAACTAAGAAATGCATTGAAAAATAGAAAGTGTAATGTTCCAGAAAAATATATGACAGAAGCAGAAATGGTGTTATGGATATGCAAATCGAATTAAAGGATGTGTCAGCAAATTATCAGCTCGGACCAATCCGTAAATCCAACGTATTAAATACCGTAAATCTTACAATTGAATCAGGGACTTTTACAGCGCTCATTGGAAGAACTGGTGCTGGGAAATCTAGCTTGTTAAAGATATTAAATGGCTTGCTTCTACCGACAAAAGGCAGTGTACGTATTGGAGAAACAGTCATTAAGCAACCGTATCCTAAAAAGGATATCCGGAACATTCGTAAACAAGTGGGAATGGTCTTTCAATTTCCAGAGTCCCAATTATTTGCTGAAACAGTGGAAAAAGATATTTGCTTCGGGCCCATGAATTTTGGCGTGCCTTTAGAAGAAGCGAAAAAAACTGCTAAAAAGATGATTGAGTTAGTGGGGCTAGAGCCATCCATTTTATCAAAATCCCCGTTTTCCTTATCGGGGGGGCAGAAAAGACGAGTTGCAATTGCAGGGATTTTAGCAATGGAACCTGCTGTGCTTGTTCTAGACGAACCTGGTGCTGGATTAGATCCACAGGGAAAAAAAGAAATTATGTCTCTCATTTCTAGTTGGCATCAACAAGAAGGCTTAACTACCATTTTGGTTACGCATGACATGGAGGATGTAGCTTTATACGCTGATCGTGTTATTTTAATGGATCAAGGAAAAATAATAAAATACGAAAAAACAAAAACGATTTTTACAGATTCAGATTTACTAGAGAGTTGGGGACTTGAATTGCCACAGGCTCGGCGCTATCAAATAAAAATTGAACAGGAAACAGGAATGAAATTACCAAAGATATGCCTAACGTTAGATGAGCTAGCAGATGCTTTGGTTATGGTGGGATTGGTATGAATAAATTAATTTTAGGGAGATATTTTCCTGGAGGATCATGGCTTCATCGGTTAGATGCTCGGGCAAAAATGATTTCAGTCATTTTACTTATAGTGATGCTATTTATAGCAGATAGTTGGCAAGCCTATTTATTTTTATGGCTCATCACATTTTCTATCATGCATTTATCACAAGTTCCATTTCGTACTTATGTACGGGGAGTAAGACCAATGATTTGGCTTATCTTATTCACAGTGGTATTACAAGTGCTATTTACTTCTGGAAGCAACGTATATGTAACTATGGGACCAATTACGATTTCAGAGTACGGCTTAATAAATGGAATTTTTATCTTTAGCCGTTTTGTCATGATGGTATTTTTATCAACGGTCTTAACATTAACAACGAAACCAATCGATTTGACAGATGGGATAAATAAATTATTATCACCATTACGCTTTGTAAAAGTTCCGATTGATGATATAAGCATCATGCTATCTATCTCCTTACGTTTCATTCCTAATTTACTAGATGAAACCCAAAAGGTAATGGATGCCCAAAGAGCAAGAGGTACAGTGTTTGGCGAAGGTTCATTATTTCAGCAAATGAAAACACTAGTGCCAATTTTTCTTCCTTTATTTGTTAGTTCGATAAATAGAGCAGAGGATATGGCTAATATGATGGATGTAAAAGGATATCGATCTGGAATAAAAAGATCTACTTTTCGGAGAATCAACTGGAAAAAACAAGATTCATGGTGTTTATGCAGTGTACTGTTCATTGGAATAGTCACATTATTATTAAATTGATTTTTGATTTTGAGTAAGGATTGTCTGTCAACCGATGTCGGTTGATGGGCAGTCCTATTTTATTTTTGGAAAGGGACAGAGTGGGACTTCTGAGCCCGGGGAGTGAGAAAAATAGGAGGAGACGGTAATAGAGAAGCTTTATCTAAGCCCGGGAGCCAGAAAAACAGGAGAAGAAGGTAACAGAGAAGCGCTCTCTGAGTCTGGTAACAAGAAAAACAGGAAGAAAAGGTAACAGAGAAGCGCTCTCTGAGTCTGGTAACAAGAAAAACAGGAAGAAAAGGTAACAGAGAGCCGTTCTCTGAGCCCATTAACAAGAAAAACAGGAAGAAAAGGTAACAGAGAGCCGTTCTCTGAGCCCATTAACAAGAAAAACAGGAAGAAAAGGTAACAGAGAAGCGTTCTCTGAGCCCATTAACAAGAAAAACAGGAAGAGAAGGTAACAGAGAAGCGTTCTCTGAGCCCATAAGCAAGAAAAACAGGAAGAGAAGGTAACAGAGAAGCGTTCTCTGAGCCCGTAAACAAGAAAAACAGCAAGGGACCGTAACAGACAGAATTAGCTTCCTCTGCAAAAGACTACCAAACAAAACATACAGTCAAATTCCATTAATGGATCACCACCTCATTCCATAAAAATCATCCATGTATATCGAAAAATAACTGGAAATTTACAATCATTTACCATTCTTTAAAATAGATTCAACGATTTATTAACAAAAGAACCATATACTAAATTTGTAAATAGCCCAGAAAGATAAAACTTTGAGGTGAAAAAAATGCAGGCTAACAGGAGTATCCATATTTTAAAAGAGATATCAATTGTACAAGCAAATAAACTTACATCATCAAAAAAAGTTTCCTCTTATCCATTTTTTAAAAGAATGATGGATCTCTTTATAGCAAGTATAGGTATTGTGATTTCACTCCCATTCATCCTATTGTTTGCTATTCTTATTCGAGTAGATTCCCCAGGTTCACCCTTCTATATTCAAAAAAGGGTCGGAAAGAATGGGAAATGCTTTCGTTTAATTAAATTGCGCTCGATGAGAAATGATGCAGAAAAAGATGGCGAAAAATGGGCGGAAGTAAATGATCCAAGAATTACAAAAGTCGGGACCTTTATAAGAAAAACGCGAATTGATGAATTACCCCAACTATTTTCTGTATTAAAAGGCGATATGTCCATAATTGGACCAAGACCAGAAAGACCGTCTTTTACAGCGAAATTTAGTGAAGAGATTGATGGGTTTTCCAATAGGCTTCTTGTGAAACCTGGGTTGACAGGTCTTGCACAAGTGAATGGCGGATATGATATTTCGCCAGAGGAAAAGCTCAAGTACGATCTTCAATATATTAATAATGTGACGTTTACTTTAGAGATGATCATTTTGTTAAAAACAATAAAGGTTGTCTTAACAGGAGAAGGTGCTAGGTAATTGGACTCCATTAAAAGCAAAATTAACAGTGGAGCAAAATGGACTAGTATAGCGACGTTAGTCATTACTCTATTACAGATGGGGCAGTTTGTAATACTAGGTAATGCAATGAGTGCAAGGGAATTTGGCATGATAGGCATGTTGACAACCATCATTATTTTTGCACAGATTTTTGTCGAACTGGGACTAGGGGCAGCTGTTATTCAAAAGCATCATGCAACAAATAGACAGTTGTCCACTTTATTTTGGATCAATATTCTTTTGGGGATTTTAATCTGTATTGTTATGCAGGCTGCTAGTCCTATTATTGCAGATTACTTTCAAACAAACGAGCTAGAGGGAAAAATACGCCTGTTATCTATTGTTTTCTTGATTGCTCCAATCGGCCAGCAATCCCAGTATCTAATGCAGCGCGACTTATCCTTTCAGCTATTAGGAAAAATAGAGACGATAGCAACTATTTTAAGCTTTGGGCTCTTAATTGGTTTGATTGTTTTCACGAAAGAAGACCCAATAAATGCGTATGTAATATCGCAGATTTGTCTCTATTCCTTGAAAGGAGTTCTTTTTTTTATTTGTTATCTTCCAAAGTGGAAACCAAGCTTTGTTTTAGATATGAAAGACTGTAAAGAATTCTTTTCTTTTGGGATATATCAGCTTTTATCTCGTCTCGTAAATCGTCTAGGTAGCAATGTAGATATGATTTTAATTGGGAGATTTATTGGAATGGAGGCATTAGGAATATATAGCTTAGTCTATCAAATAGTGACCATTCCTGTTCTTAAATTAAATCCAATTATAACAAGAGTTGCATTTCCAGTGTTTTCAAAAGATAAAAATAATAATCAGGCATTAGAAACTGGTTATCTGTACATGACCAAATTATTGGCGCTTGTTTCTTTTCCGCTGCTACTCGGGCTTTATTCTGTTGCAGATATAGTTATTCCTCTATTTTTTGGTGAGCAATGGGGAGAAGCCATTCCAATTTTGCAAATTATGATTATTGTCGGGATCCTAAGAGTCCTTATGAACCCAAATGGCAGCATCATTTTAGCCAAGGGAAAGGCGAATATTTCATTTTATTGGGATTCAGGAGTATTAGTTTGCTACAGTTTAGCACTGCTAGCAGCAGTTCAAAGTGAGCAGCTGGAAATGGTGGCATGGACATATGTAGCTGTAAGCATACTGAATTTTATAGGTGGAAGAATTTTATTAACTAGAATGATTGGCCTTCAACTAAAAAGATATATCAAAGTGTTGCTGTTGCCATTTATTCTTGCAGGAGTAAGTAGTGTGATCGCATTTGTATTGAAAAATCAAATGATTTCGCTCCACAATAATTTGGTTTGGACGCTAATATGGTCTGTGTTGATAAGTGGGATAAGCTACTTCTTGTTATTCCTTGTAACAAAAAAGCTAGAGCTTAGAGGAGAGTATCAATAATCGCAGATAAACCTATAGAAAGAGGGTTACGTATCATGAAGGTATTGTGGATAACCAGTGTTTACCCAAGTGAGGAGAACCCTGGAATTGGGGTGTTTCATGAAACACAGGTAAGAGCACTAACTTCTTTAGGAGTAGAAGTAACGGTTATTAATCCTATTCCCTTAAATACATCCATTATTAGAGTATGGAAGAAAAAGTATCGAAAAAAGAATCTCCCCTATTTAGAAAAGCGGAATGGTGTGAAGGTATACAGACCAGTGTATAGAGCAACTCCGGGTCAACTTCGTTGGTTTCAGCCGGACAAACGAATTGCAAGAAGCATTCTTAACACCTTGAAGAAGGAAAATCTCCATTTCGATTTTATCCATGCTCACTTTGCAATGCCCTCTGGAGGTGCTGCCAGAATAATTGCTGCTGAATGTCAGAAGCCATGGCTTTTAACACTGCATGGGAGTGATGTTCATATTTATCCTTCTTTCAGTCGAAGTGCAGAACGGATTTTTCAAAAAACGGTTAAATCTGCAGATGAAGTAATCGCCGTAGGGAAGCACCTTGCGATAGCAGCAGAGCGAAAAACAGGTAGGGAATGTACCCCGTTGCCAATAGGGATTGATTTAACGACATTCAAGATAACGGACGCCTCGATATGGAAAGCAAAGCGTAAAGGAGAGTTAACATTACCGAAGAGTAAAAAAATCATTCTGTATATTGGACGCCTGGTGAAAGAAAAGGGGATTTTTGAATTAGCAAACGCATTGCCTTTTCTTCCAGCAGAATATGTAGTTGTTTATGTGGGTGATGGACCGGAAAAGGAAAGGCTACAAAGGCAGGAAATGTACAATGAACGATTGTTTTTAGTGGGACAAATTCCTAATGATAAAGTGCGAGAATATATACTTGCAAGCGATATTTTTATTTTACCGTCCTATTCGGAGGGGGTGCCAACCGTTGTAATAGAGGCGATGGCTTTAAAAATCCCAATTATTTGTACGAATGTAGGTGGGATACCAGATTTATTTGGTAAATATTCTAATCTATTAATCCAACCTAAATCGGTACAAGATATCGTAACAAGAGTAAAAGAGTTAATGGCTAATCCGATTTTCTATGAAGAGGTAATAGAAGAATTATCCAGGCACGTCCATGCAAATTACTCTGTAGTTGATAATGCTAAAAAACTAATAGAGAAATATGAAGGATTAACAAATAAGTCGACAAATTCTACTTATGAAATAAATCACATTTGGGAGGAAGCAAAATGACCAAGGTTCTAGTTACAGGTGGAGCAGGTTTTATTGGATCACATATTGTAGAAGCTCTATTAGAAGAAGGATATGAAGTAGTCGTTATCGATAATTTTTCATCAGGGAAGTTTGATCATATTAAAGATTTGCCTGTTAAAATTTGTCCCTTTGATATAACCGATCCAAGAGTAATCGATGTTATTGTCGACTTACATCCTTCCTTTATTATTCACCAGGCTGCCCAAGTAAGTGTGGCAGAATCGGTTCATGATATATTGCATGATGAAAATGTAAATGTAAAAGGATCTTTGCATGTGATTCAAGCAGCTATTCGTGCCTCTGTGGAGAAAATATTATTTGCTTCCTCTGCAGCTGTATACGGAAACCCTATGGCGCTTCCTGTTACGATAGATCATCCAACCTTACCAGAATCACCTTACGGATTGACTAAATTAACTGTCGAAAAATATCTAAAGCTAGCACATAAATTTTATGGCTTATCCTATGGGATTCTAAGATATAGCAATGTTTTTGGACCAAGGCAGGATGGCAAAGGAGAAGGCGGAGTTATTTCTATTTTTGCTGATCGTATTCTTGAAAATGAAGCGCCGATCATTTACGGTTCTGGAGAACAGACTCGAGACTTTATCTTTGTAAAAGATGTAGCATATGCAAATGTACAGGCATTAAAGCAACAAGAAAATGTTTGTTTAAATATTTCCTCAAATAATCGAATTTCTATCAATCAGCTTTGGGAAAAGATGGGGAAAATTAGCGGTTTTTCCTTTAATCCAATATATAAAGCAGAAAGAGCTGGAGATATTTTACATAGCATTCTTTGTAATGAGGAGACAATTGCACAATTGGAATGGATGCCTCGAACCAATTTAGAAAATGGATTGAGAGAAACCCTTTTCTCATCAAAAAAAGTTTTACAAAAGTAAGCGTAGAATAGGGAGGAAGGATTGTAGAAGTTTGGGAAATAATCGTACAGGAAGCAAAACAATAGGATTTACAGTCTTATTTATCGGTTGTCTTACCGTTTTATATGTGACAACGATGTATAAATTAACCTGGATACTTCCTATTGTAAGCATATGGATTTCTATACAATTAGGCGTTTATTTAAAATCAGTCATGACACTTGACCAATTATTCCGAAAGGTTATGTATGCCTTGCTGCTCTCTACCTTTCTTAACCAGTCCGTCATTAGTGTAAATGTTGGTGCCTTTTCTCTTTTTTTGTACAGAATATTGCTATTATTGGCAATTATTATGTACGTGTGCACTGCTTTATACAATAAAAGGCTGACGGTGGACTTTAATCGTAGTGGTCTGTCCTATATATGGTTATTTTTTGGTGGGTGGTTACTTTATGGAATTTTATCTGTTCTTTGGTCCCTCTCGATTATGGCATCCATTAAATATCTGTCCTTATTGATGATGGGGATAGCATTCGTTTATTTAGCAAGTATGACATTTAAAACAAGACTGCAATTGAAGTTCTTTTTGGCGGGCTGGCTTGGAATGACTGTTGTATTAGTTGGAATAGGCTTTGTGAATTATTTTTTCGCAATTCAATTGCCAAGTTCAGGGCTGTATGGAGCTTCTGTTCATAAACTAACCTACCCTACAGCTGTTTTTTTTAACCAGAATGATTTTGCTGTTTATCTGGGAATTTCCTTTTTCTTTTTCTTAGCTGTAGCAAAAAATGCTAAAAGAACCATGCTGAAAGGATCAACATTTCTTCTAAGTGTAATGGTCCTTATGCTTCTATATTTAACGGAATCACGTGCTGCCATGCTTGCGGTAGTAGGAGGAGGGTTAGTCTATCTATTCTTATTGATACCGAAAAGGTGGAAAAAGTTAATGCTGCTAACTCTTTTTGGATTATTTGTATTAGGGAGTCTCTTGTTTGCAAACAGAGGGATTGCCAAAGTTCATTTACTTATGGACTCAGCAGGAGAATATGGATTCGATGAAGTGCTGCCATCAAACCTGGCAAGAATCAATCTTTTAAGGAACACCTTCTATTATTTACTAGATTCATATGGATTTGGTATCGGGGCGGGGAATATCCCTTATTATTTGGAGCATGAAAGCTACTTTCCAACTGGAAATGTCTATCAAGTGCATAATTGGTTTGCAGAAATTGCAGGGAATTTTGGTTTAGTTATTCTACTTGGTTATTTATTTGTGTGGATCTATGCATTTATAGGGTTCTATCGAATCTATCAAAGGACTAACAGCAGTACGGATAAAATGCTGTTAGAAGCATCCATGATTGGAATGGTCTCTTTCCTCATTTCTAGTATTAGTCCAAGTTCAGTGATGAATTTATATTTCCATTGGGTGTTTCTAGGATTTATTTTATCTACATTATCTGTTTATAAAAATAAAAAGCTAGAATCTTAACTTTCATAGCGGAAAGGGAGAGTTCGTTCGTGAAGTTCGGTTTATCACTTTTTACAGCCAGATTGAAAAGATACATTTTGACCTTATTAGTATTAAACCTCCTTCTCGGAGCAATTGGATGGTTTGCACCAGCAGGGAAAGAAATTACGGATGTAAAAGCAGAGGCAACGATTTTACTTGGAAATTATGAAAATGAGTATTTGAACAATAGTGAAGTAATCGCGTCCTTATTAAGAAATGAAACGACTTTTAAAGAATATTTACCAGATGTTGAGATTGATAGAGAGCAACTCCGTATTTCTACCGATGCACCGACAAAAATAAGCTTTGCTTTGACTGCAATAAATGAACGAGAAGCATTGGATTCATTATCAGAATTAGTAACAGCTTTTTTAGAAATGGATCAGCGATATTACAAAGAAAAGGATGAAATTATCTCAGAAAGCATTAATCAGGTTCAGGACAAGACCGTTTCAGAAGACTTGGTAGTAGATCAAGAGCGATTTTTATACGAGCTAAAAACGAAACAGTTAACACTTCAGCCAGCGATGCTAGTGAAGGATGTTATGGCAATTAAGGCAGATAACAGAGTAGTTTCTCAACAAGATCGGGCGCTTTTAGGAGTTATGATTGGAATCATGCTCAGTTGTTTATGGATAATCTATCCGGTGTTTATAAAATCTGAAACGGATTTAAAGAGGTGAATGTAGAATGGCTCCATCTGTATCCATTATTATGCCTTCATATAATTGTAAAGAATATATATCTTATAGCATCGAATCTGTCATAGAACAAACATACAAAGATTGGGAACTATTAATTGTTGATGATTATTCAACGGACGGAACGGTCGATTTATTAAAGGAATGGGAAAAGGGAGATGGACGCATTCGTATTTTTTACCAGACGGTGAATGAAGGAGCTGCTGTTGCCAGAAACATAGCACTAGCTCATGCCCGTGGAAGATACATCGCTTTTTTAGACAGTGATGATAGATGGAAAAAAGACAAGCTTGAAGCACAGTTAGCTTATATGATGGATAACAAATATGCTTTTACCTTTACTGCCTATGAGTGGATTGATCAAAAAGGAGAGTATTTAAATAAATATATTCGTGCTCCTAAGCGAGTTGACTATCAAACGATGCTAAAAAATACAATTGTCGGTTGCCTTACTGTATTAATTGATCGTGACCAAGTGGGAGATTTCCGTATGCCTAATATCCGTACTCGGCAAGACTTGGCAACCTGGCTAATGATTTTAAAAAGAGGATTCCGTGCGTTTGGCTTAAATGAAATACTAGCAGAATACAGGGTGAGAAATGAATCTATCTCCAAAAACAAATGGAAGGCAGCAAAAAATAATTGGCATGTGTATCGCCAAATAGAGCAGTTGAATTTCTTGCAGTCGTCTTGGTATTTTTCTCATTATGCCTATAATGCTATCCGGAAAAGACTGTAAAAGGTAAGGAGATATTAAAATGAGAACAATCCATGTTATTGTGGCGACTGGTATTTGGAATCTAGATCATTTAACATACCGTAGACATCGATTTGCAGAGTTCCTACAAAAACAGCAAGATACAGAGGAAGTAATTTGGCTTTGTCCAGGGCAAAAGCAAATGCCGGAAGTAACGAAATTAGAAAATGGCATTTATCAATGGATAATTGGTGATTTGGGAAATCATAAAATACAACGATTCGCTCGATTTATTCCCTGTTTTTATCAAAAGAAGCTTCGCAGCTTGAGCAACTATTTAGCAGAGAAGAAAGGGCGGTACTTGGTGAAATTATGGTATACTTACCCAGCATTGCCGACCCTCTATAAGATATATGATTGGGATCAGATCGTTTATGATTGTAGTGATCTATGGGCAGAACAGTTAAGTGGAAAATTTTCTATTCTTGCCTATTTAAAACAAAGAGTCATTTTGAAAAGTGAACAAAGAATTGTAGAGAAAGCGAGTTATATTACTTGTACTTCTAGTTTTTTAAAAGAGGAATTAATCAACCGAATGCCTGTCTATCACAACAAAATTTACACGTTTGAAAATGGTGTGGAATATGGGCTTTTTCAAAAACAGGCGAAAAATGTTCCTCTAATAGATAAAGAGCAACTAACGATTGGGTATATTGGAGGAATCAAGCCAAAGCTTGATTTTAATCTTATTCAGCAAATAGCACAAAGAAGGAAGGATTGGCGGATATTATTGGTGGGACCTGATGGCACTAATTCTAGCCAAGAATTTATGCAATTATTGGAGGAGTCAAATGTTCATTGGGCTGGAAGTGTACCGAGAGAGCAGGTTTCGGAATATATGCATACATTAGACATTGGGATAATGCCATATAAGGATACCCAATACAATAAAGCTATTTTTCCATTAAAGCTGTTTGAGTTTCTTGCTGCTGGAAAGCCAGTGATAGGGATGAACCTCCCCTCAACAAAGGAATATGTAGAAGAAGGTGTTTATGAACTTCTGCAGGGTGGGCTGGAAGTGGATACATATATTCAAGCATGTGACAAGATGATGAACATAGCTAGAAATCAAGAGTGGGAAAAAAGAAGAAAGCAAATTGCTAAGACAAAAGATTGGGAGACGATTTTCCAAGAAATTATTCATATAAATAAAGATAGAGAGAGTCTGGGTCAAAACAAAATAACTAATCTTTAAAGACGAATAATTTCTAATGTAGTCTTAAATAAAGCTACTTCCTCATGATGGTTATCTATGTTTTCAAATAAAATTATGCGTAAAAACTAAGTCGTTCCATTGCGCTACAGACGCACGATGCGCCGGGGAGGAAGCTGAGCCTCCTCACATGCGCTGTGGGGTCTAAAGCGTCTCTATTTCCCGCAGGAGTCGAGCGTCCTCCGCTCCATTTCACTTCGTTTTTAAACCTTTTTCTCAACTGATAAACACGAATTTTTATGTATATTAAGTATATAAAAGTTCGTGTTTATTTTTAGTTGAAATACTTATGTCCCAGCCTCTTCTTTGTGTTCTATTTTAAAATATTCAATTGATGTTATATCTTACTGTATAAATCCATTTCTTCCATTACATCCAGCAAGGTAATTTGTGTTAATTCCTTTTCCATTGATTTCTGGATAGTAGAAAAAGTCTTCTCTAGTGTAGGATAAATTTTACAGCCGATTGGACAATCGTGATTTGGGTGATCGTGTAGCGCAAACCATTCACTTTTTGATTGAACAGCTAAATAAATGTCCAAAAGAGAGATGTCAGCAGGAGATTTTAATAGAATAGCCCCTGAAATTCCTGCTCTACTCGTTAATATTCCAGCTTTTTTCAAAAGACCACACATTCTTCTTATCACTACAGGGTTTGTATTAACACTTTCTGCAATAGAATCAGAGGTTATTTGTTCATAAGGTTTCGAGGCAATTAAAGATAGGATATGGATAGCAACAGATAGTCGACTGTTAGCCATATAAATAGACACCACCGATCAAATTTTTTGTCATTCATCAGGAATACGTTATAATTGTTGCGTTGTAAAAAAAGAATAGTGATTCTTTCGACAAGCGCTTACATTCTGTGGTTAACATTATTATACAATGGATTTTACTACCATATGCGGTTAAATTTCTGCTAAATTGTGAACAAATAGACACAAAAAATATGTTGATAAATAGAAAGAAAATGGTAAACCTGTTTTATAATAAAAACAGCTAAGAAATCGTAGAGAAAACAAGTTTTTAGATATTGTCATTAGTAAATGAGGTGTAGGAATTGTGAAAACAGTTTTAGTCGTTGGTGGTGGAATAACGGGGTTAACTGCCATGTATTATTTACAAAAACAAAACAGGGAAAGAAACTTAGGGCTCCGTTTAGTGCTAGTAGAATCAAATGAATATCTTGGTGGGAAAATTCATACCGTAAAAAAAGATGATTTTATTATGGAAACTGGAGCGGATTCTATTGTCGCGCGGAATAAAAATGTTCTCCCCTTTGTAAAGGAACTGAACTTAGAAGAGGAACTTGTTTTTAATGCAACAGGAACATCCTATATTCATACTCAAAATAAGTTGTTAGAAATTCCTAAGGATTCTATATTCGGCATTCCGATGACGTTAGAAGCACTTTTTACAAGTGAGCTTCTATCTACGCGAGGGAAGATAGAGGCTTTAAAGGATCTTTTTCGAACAAATATATGCTTTACGAAAGAATCGTCTATTGGTGAGTTTTTAAAGTATTATCTCGGAAAAGAAATTGTGGAAAAACAGATTGCACCAGTTCTTGCTGGTGTATATTCAGGTAATATTTATTCGTTAACAATGGGATCTACCTTGCCTTATCTATTGGATTATAAAGAAAAGTATGGGAGCATTATCCGTGGCCTTGGAAAGAATAAAGACACATTTCAGTCTGCTGCGAATAAGAAATTTATCTCATTTAAAAAAGGGTTATCTACTATTATTAATCGATTGGAAGAAGTACTAACAGATGTAACGATTTTAAAGGGAATTGCAGTTACAGGCATGAAAAAAATAGATGATCAATATGAAATTAAGTTATCAAATGGGGAACAGCAAATAGTGGATACTGTAGTGTTATCGACACCTCAAGATATAACGCAAAGAATTTTAAACAAGGAAGAGTTGAACCCGATATTCGGCAAATTAAAGAATTCATCGAATATTACCCTGTATTTATCCTATGACATATCAGATGAAGAGCTGCCTAAAGACGGAACGGGATTTATTGTTGCAGAAGATAGTGATATTGTTTGTAATGCATGTACGTGGACAAGCAGAAAGTGGAAACATACTTCAAAGAATAATCAGCTATTATTGCGGCTTTTTTATAAAAAAACGAATCCGGCCTTTGCGCGATTAAATAGTCTGACAGAAGAAGAGCTGATAAAAGAGGCAAAGAAGGATATTGAGAAGAGTTTAGGAATTACATCGAATCCAAAAAGCTATGAAGTGACAAAGTGGGAAAATGCGATGCCGGTTTATTCTTTAGATCATAAGCAAGCGGTAGAAGTACTTACTCAAACCTTAGCTGACTTATATCCAAATGTGTATCTTGCAGGATGTTCATACTTCGGGGTAGGGATTGCCGCATGTATGGCAAATGGGGAAGAAACAGCCGTGAAATTATTAAATTCAATAGAATAGTCAAAAAAGGCAGAGCCGCTTTACAATGGAAAGGTTCTGCTTTTTTCTGTGCAACCTATAAATCTGGTGGTTATTTTACTGTCATTTATAGCAAAATAGAGGTTTTTTTCGTTCTTAGCTAGTATCAACTTTTAACAAGAATTATAATAGAATGAAAGAATATAAAGAATTGAGGGACCAAAATGAAGATGAGACAGATGATTGGAATACAGGAGCAAACTTAATGGATCAATTAGTAATGATATATATTGTTTTAATAACAATGTCTGGTGCATTGCATGTCATATTAGCAATTATTGCCTATATGAATAGACATGCGTTTGAAGGCATGAGGACCTTTTTATGGTTTTCGTGTTTTATTGCTATTTATGCATTTGGATATGCATTAAGTCTTGCTAGTACAACGATAGAGGGAATGAAGTTCTGGACAGCTATTCAGTATTTAGGCATGCCTTTTTCAGCGCCTGCTACTTTAATTCTTGTTTTGCAGTATATTGGCTATGACAAGCATATAAATAAAAAAACATATTTTTTCTATTATCTAATACCGGCGATATCCTTTTTGCTACTTGCGACAAATGATTTTCACCATTTATTCTACCAATCTGTCTATTTAGAATATCGCAATGCAACTCCTATTATGCAAATCACAATAGGGCAATGGTATTTAATACATGGAGCATATACATTCGGTACGCTTGCGATTGCTTTTGTATTACTAGCAATCTATTGGTTTAGAGATAAATCTAGACAAACTAAACAAGTAATCATTCTGTTAATAGGAGTCTTTGTTCCGATTGCTGCTGCTTTTTCGTATTTAATAGGAATTACTCCTGGTGGTCTTGATCCTGTTCCAGTTGCCATGCTATTTTCTAGTTCTCTTTATCTATACTCCATCATATCCACAAAGTTTTTAGTGGTCCCGCCCATCGAAAAGGACTATGTATTTGAAAGTATGGGAGATGCTGTTCTAGTATTAGATCAAACCTACCATATTAAAGATTTTAATAAGGCAGCCTTTACTATATTTTCACATGTAAATATAGGGGAGCATATAGCAGCTGTATTAGGAGTGGATAATCAAATCCTTCCCTTATTGAAAAATGTCCATACAGAATCAATAATACTGGAAGTAGAGATGAGTAATAATTCTATAAAAGAATATTATCAAGCAAAGATATCCCCAATAAAAAGAGGGGAGTCGACGATTGTTGGCACTACTATTATTTTTACTAATATTACCGAGCAAAAAATGGAACAGATGAATTTAACGAAACTGGCATACACGGATGGATTAACGCAAATATATAATCGGGCGTATGTTCTATCTATAGCTGAAAAGATGTTTGCCTCACATGAAAAGATGGCTGTTGTTTTGTTTGATATTGACCATTTTAAGAAAATAAATGATACATATGGTCATTTTGGAGGAGATGAAGGGCTGAAGCATGTTGCATCTTTAAGTAGAAATGTTATACCAGAAAGTGGCGTATTCGGCAGATACGGTGGAGAAGAGTTTATTCTCTTTTTATTTGGGAAAGAAGCAGAAGCAGCCAGTACCATTTCTAGTAAGTTGAGAAGATTAATTGCAGAAACTCCCTTCCATTATGATGATATAGTGATTAATATTACTGCAAGCTTTGGTGTTGCGTTAAAGGAAAATTGTACAGCACTTCCCCTTTTGATTAAGGAAGCAGATGAAGCACTATATGCTTCCAAAAAAGAAGGGAGAAATACTGTTTGTGTCGCAATGGATGGAGAATATATTAAATTATCTTCTGAGATAATTGCAGGAAAATACGGATAATAGAGGGTTTAGGGCACATATTTCTACTTGTAGGACGTGTGTTTAATATAAAATTACTACTTATGTCATCTTTTCTTACGTTATTTGTTAAAATATTTAGAAAATACTTAAAAATCTATTGCGTAAAAAAGGGTGGTGTATTACAATTTTTTATATAATCTAAATCTATCTTTTATAGTCAGAAAAGATTCTAACTATTTTGTGAAATGATAGGAAGAAAAGTATGTTAGTAGTCTTTTGCCAATCAAGGCAACCGCGCTTTTCTTAAGACATATGCATTGCTTCGAATGTTTATGATTTTCTCATAGATATCTCATGCAATATCCAGATGTTTGTAGGAGGAGTATCACATGTATCATGCTAATACCGTTTATATTATTGGAGAAAGTAAAACATCCTCTAATAATGCAATTATGCAGCAATACAATGGTTTTTTTATCGCATTGGTTGTGGATAGAGTTTCGCATACAATTGTGGATGCTGAATGTTCTTCAACTATTAATATTACCTCTTCCTTTATTAAGTCTATCGTTGTTGGAAAATCGATGTTAGATACAGACACTGTCTTAAAGGAAGTAGAAAGTCGTTATTTTGGATCTTCTCAAAAGGCAGTTATGGTTGCTTTTAAGAATGCCCATATTAAATATAAACAACTATTAAATGAATTGGTATAAAACTGCTTTTTCTGTTATACGCAGAGGAAATCCAGTTGATAGAGACTTTATTTCTCTATTGGCTGGATTTTTTATTTTGTACGAATAAAGAGGGCTAATAAGAAAATAGGGGAGGTTTTTCTATTGGGGAAAATTTATATGTCCGTTGATATGGAAGGAATAACAGGATTAATTGATCACACACAGGTTGATTCAACTAAGTTAAATTACGAAAGAAGCCGGATTCTAATGACGGATGAGGCGAACTATGTTGTAACAAGCTTGTTTGACCAGGACGTAGAAGAAGTAGTTGTGAATGATAGTCATAGTAAAATGAATAATTTATTGGTAGAAAGATTTCATCCGAAAACAAAGATAATAACAGGAGATGTCAAGCCGTACTCAATGGTACAGGGCCTTGATGCTACATATGATGGGGCAATCTTTGTTGGCTATCATGCACGAGCTTCCGTTCCTGGTGTTATGACACATAGCATGATCTTTGGAGTTCGTAATATGTACATAGATGATGTGGTAGTTGGCGAATTAGGGTTTAATGCCTATGTCGCAGGGTATTATGGAGTCCCCATTCTTCTTGTTGCAGGGGATGATCAAGCTGCAAAAGAAGCAGAGAAGCTTATTCCCAATGTAACAACAGCAATTGTGAAAAATAGTATTTCAAGATCAGCAGCTTTGAGCTTAACACCGGCTCAGGCAGGAGAATTATTGAAGGAAAAGACAAAGGAAGCACTAGAAAGAAAACATTTAATAAAGCCGCTAGTACCACCAACAAGTCCTTTACTCCGAATTGAGTTTGCTAATTATGGACAAGCTGAATGGGCCCATCTAATGCCAGGAACCGAAATAGAACCAGGTACTACAATAGTTCGGTTTCAAGCAAAAAGCATTTTAGAAGCTTATCAAGCCATGCTAGTTATGACTGAACTTGCGATGAGAACAACATTTTGTTAGGTGGTGAGGAGTGATGAAATCTTATTATATAAAGCGGTTTGTCTCGATGCTCGTAACTCTATGGGTTATTATTACGATTACTTTCTTCTTAATGCATTTCACACCAGGTTCTCCATTTAATGATGAAAGAACGACAAATGAGGCTATTCAGAAAAACTTAGAGGAGCAATATCATCTAGATAAACCTCTAATTGTCCAATATGGAATGTATTTAAAACAAATCGCTACCTTTGATTTTGGCATTTCGATAAAAAAATCATCTCAAACAGTGAATGAAATGATTGGAAGAGGATTTCCTGTTTCCTTTGAGCTCGGTATGGTTGCCTTAGTAGTTGCTGTCATTTCGGGGATAACACTTGGAGTAATTGCTTCCCTTAAACATAACGGGGTCATTGACTATATAGCGATGACAATAGCAGTAATAGGCATATCCATTCCTAACTTTGTTTTAGCAACCATGCTTATTCAACAGTTTGCTGTAAATTGGAAGATACTCCCGACAGCAACTTGGTCAAGCTGGAAGCATATGATTTTACCGACGATTGCACTTGCGACAAGTCCAACTGCCATTATTGCGCGATTAACAAGAACAAGCATGCTAGAGGTGTTAACACAGGATTATATAAAAACGGCAAAGGCGAAGGGGCTATCTCCATTCAAAATCATTGTAAAACACGCACTGCGCAATGCTCTTTTGCCAGTTGTGACATTATTAGGTGCTTTAGCAGCTAGTATTTTAACAGGAACATTCGTGATTGAAAAAATATTTGCGATACCTGGTATGGGAAAATACTTTGTAGATAGTATCAATAACCGTGATTACCCTGTCATTATGGGAACTACTATTTTTTACAGTACCATTTTGATTATCATGCTATTCCTCGTTGATTTAGCATATGGCATATTGGATCCTCGAATAAAACTTCAGAAGAAGGAGGGATAGCAATGGGTTTACCTCAGGAAACATTGTACGAAGAGAAGGAAGATATTGCTCTTGACGAATGGTTTGTGCCAATAGAGAAAAAGAAAGGAGAAGCAGAAGCGGTTGTTCGACCAAGTCTATCCTATTGGCGGGAAGCATGGCGAAATCTTGGGAAGAATAAATTAGCGTTGGGAGCATTAATTTTCTTAATTCTACTAATTATCATGGCTATTATAGGACCGATTCTTTCTCCCCATTCGATCTCAGAGCAAAAACTAATTAATCAAAATCAGCCACCATCTTCTGAATATTGGTTTGGGACAGATAGTTTAGGCAGAGATGTGTTTTCTAGAACTTGGTATGGAGCAAGAATATCGATATTTGTTGGGATTGCTGCTGCTGTCATTGATTTTTTGATAGGGGTAGCTTATGGAGGTCTATCGGGGTACAAGGGTGGCAGGGTAGATCATATCTTGATGAGAATAGTAGAAGTATTATATGGACTACCTTATCTATTAATTGTTATTTTAATGTCTGTAGTGATGGGGCCAGGATTAGGTTCCATTATTATCGCACTATCTATTACAGGATGGGTTGGGATGGCGCGTATCGTAAGAGGGCAAGTTCTGCAAATAAAAAACTATGAGTTTATCTTAGCATCGAAAACGTTTGGAGCAAAAACTTACAGAATAATTAGAAAAAACTTACTTCCCAATACTATGGGGCCAATTATTGTTCAGATGACTTTAACCGTTCCTTCCGCTATATTTGCGGAAGCATTCTTAAGCTTTTTAGGGCTTGGTATTCAAGCTCCTTTAACAAGTTGGGGGGTAATGGCAGATGAAGGACTATCTGCTATTTTAACAGGTCATTGGTGGAGACTATTTTTCCCAACATTATTTATTTCACTTACGATGTTTGCTTTTAATGTGTTGGGTGATGGACTCCAGGATGCATTAGATCCAAAGTTAAGGGGTGGGAAATAATGGGGAGTCTGTTAGAAGTTAATAATTTACATGTTTCTTTCGCTTCATATGGAGGAGAGGTACAAGCTGTCAGAGGAGTGAATTTTTCATTAAAAAAAGGGGAAACATTAGCAATTGTCGGCGAATCTGGTTGTGGAAAAAGTGTAACTTCCCAAACGATTATGCGATTAATCCCCAGTCCGCCGGGAAAAATCAAGGACGGTTCTATTTTATATAAAGGGAAAGATTTAACAAAGTTAAGAGAGGAAGAAATGAGAGGAATTCGAGGTTCTTCTATCTCCATGATCTTTCAAGATCCAATGACTGCCTTAAATCCTACGTTAACAATTGGTGATCAGATTATGGAAGGGATTAAGCAGCATAAGCAAATCTCAAAAGTGGAAGCAAAGAGTAAAGCTATTGAAATGCTTGAATTAGTTGGAATCCCTAATCCAGAAATGCGATTAAAACAATATCCTCATCAATTTAGTGGAGGGATGAGACAGAGAATTGTTATCGCGATGGCATTGATTTGCGAGCCAGAGATTTTGATTGCAGATGAGCCGACAACTGCTTTAGATGTAACCATTCAAGCGCAGATTTTGGACCTATTTAGAGAGATTCAGCAAAAAAGAGATGTATCGATCATTTTAATTACACATGATTTAGGCGTAGTTGCACAAGTAGCTGACCGTGTGGCAGTTATGTATGCTGGAAAAATAGTGGAGATGGGTAATAGACGAGACATTTTCTATTCTCCCCAGCATCCTTATACAAGAGGTCTATTAAACTCTGTACCTAGATTGGACCAAGAAGGAGAACTAGTACCGATAGACGGAACACCACCAGACTTATTTTCACCGCCAGAAGGATGTTCTTTTACTGCTAGATGCCCCTATGCTATGGAAGTTTGCAAGCGGGTGTATCCATTAGAAAGTAATTTGAACGATCACCATCAAATCAACTGCTGGCTCCAGGATGAGCGAGCAAAACACATATTGCACACAATCTAATGATGTAAAAAGAAACTGTTTTTTAGCAGTGTAAGTTTATGCTATTTTTTGACTTTAAGGAAAAGTCATTTTATAGATTGCTAGATGAAAACGATGTGGGGGGAATACGATGAAAAAGATATGGATAAGTTTTTTGGCTATGGTTGTAATTTTTTCTCTTGCTGCATGTACAGCAAATAGTGATGCAGGGAAGGAAGAGTCATCTGGGGAGACGAAAGAAAAGATATTATATTTAAATAATGGACAAGAGCCTAGTTCTTTCGATCCGCCGATTGGTTTTGATAGTGTTTCCTGGACAGCTTTAAATAATTTAATGGAGGGCTTAACCCGATTGGATAACAACCATGAGCCTCAAGCTGCCATTGCTGAAAATTGGGATGTATCAGAAGATGGGAAAGTATATACTTTCCACTTAAGGGAGAATGCAAATTGGTCTAATGGAGATCCGGTTACTGCTGGGGATTTTGAATTTGCATGGAAGCGATTGTTAAATCCAGATACGAAATCGCCAGCTGCCTTTCTTGGTTATTTCATTGAGGGAGGAGAAGCATATGCAAACGGAGAGGGCTCAGCGGATGATGTAAAAGTTAAAGCGATTGATGAAAAGACGTTTGAGGTTACGTTAACAAGCCCACAGGCCTATTTCTTAAATGTCATCACCAATCCTGCCTTTTTCCCGATTAATGAAAAGGTAGCAACGGAGAATCCAGAATGGTTTTCAGAGGCAGATTCATTTGTAGGAAATGGTCCGTTTAAATTAACAAAATGGGAGCATGACAGCTATTTTGAAATGGAGAAAAACGAAACGTATTGGGATGCTGATACGGTTAAACTTAATAAAATACATTGGGCAATGGTAGATGATTCTAATACTGAATATCAAATGTTCCAAAATGGAGAATTGGATACTTCTGATGTTCCAGCAGAATTAAGTGAGCAATTATTTAATGAAGGAAAAGTAAAAGTAGAAGACCAGGCAGGAACATACTTCTATCGATTTAATGTAACAAAAGAGCCTTTCACAAATAAAAATATCCGTAAAGCCTTTGCTTTAGCAGTTGATCAACAGCAAATTGTCGATTATGTAACAAAAAATCAGGAGAAACCTGCATATGGTTTTGTTTCTTATGGATACTTGGACAATAACGGAAATGATTTTCGTGAAACGAGTGGAGATTTAATAAAAACAGATGTAGAAGAAGCAAAGAAATTACTTGAACAAGGAATGAAGGAAGAAGGCTATAAAACATTACCAGAAGTGACGCTCACCTATAGCACAAATGATACACATAAGGCAATAGCGGAAGCTCTACAAGCAATGTTTAAGGATAATCTTGGGGTAGATGTAAAGCTTGCAAATATGGAATCAAGTGTCTTTACTCAAGAACAAACAGCATTGAAGCTGCAATTATCCAGAAGTTCCTTCCTAGCAGACTATGGTGATCCAATTAACTTTTTGGAAAACTTCCAAACAGGTTTAGCAATGAATAGAACGGGTTGGTCAAATGCTGAATATGATCAATTAATTAAAGATGCCAAGAGTGAATCTGATGAAGCAACACGTTATGAATTAATGTATAAAGCAGAAAAGTTATTGCTTGATGAGGCACCAATTTTCCCAATTCATTTCTATAACTATGTGTATTTACAAAATGATAGTGTGACGGGAATTGTTCGTCATCCAGTTGGATATCTTGAGTTAAAATGGGCAGATAAAAAATAAATGGAAGGGAGAAGGGATGAACGGAAGGCATCCCTTTTTTCCTTAAAGCATTCAAAAAACGAAACGAGAAAGGGATTAAAAAAGTGATAAAGCCGGAACGTTTAAAAAAAGGAGATACTGTTGCAGTTATCGCCCCAGCAAGTCCGCCATCGCCCAACTTTTTAAGGAAAGGTATTAGCTATCTGGAAGAGGAATTAGGTTTAAAAGTTAAAGTTGGACAACATGTTTACGACCAATACGGTTATTTAGCAGGAGAAGATGAATTTAGATTAATAGATTTAGAAAATGCATTTTTAGATAAAGAAGTAAAAGGAATTATCTGTGCATGTGGAGGATATGGAACAGCAAGGTTGGCAAGTAAGATTAACTATTCAATAATTGCTCAAAATCCAAAAATATTTTGGGGTTATAGTGATATAACTTTTTTGCATACAGCTATCTCTAATAGCACTGGATTGGTTACTTTTCATGGTCCAATGCTTTCTTCTGATATTGGGAAGGAAGACTGTCATCCTTTATCGAAAGACCTATTCCAACAATTATTTGAACCAAAGGAAATGCTATATACCGAAGAATACTCACCGCTAGAGGTTTTAGTGGAAGGGAAGGCATCTGGAAGGATAACAGGAGGAAATCTTTCCCTTATCACAAGTTCAATTGGTACTCCTTTTGAAATAAATACAAAATCGAATATCTTATTGATAGAAGATATAAATGAAGAACCGCGCTCTGTAGATCGGATGCTTAATCAATTACTGCAAGCTGGGAAGCTAACCGATGCTGCCGGAATCGTTATCGGTGACTTCCATCAATGTCATTCTAAAAGAGATAAATCACTTGCATTAGAAGAAGTGATGGATCACTACATTCAAAAAGCTGGGAAACCAGCGATGAAGGGATTTAAAATAGGACATTGCTCTCCTCAAGTGTCAATCCCGCTAGGTGTGAATGCGGAAATAAACACGAATGAGAAAGTATTAATGATTGATAGTGGGGTGGAATAACGATAGAAGGAGATTGAAAGTTTTAGAACGAGTCAATAATTAATTAACACCATAAAACTAGAATTTTTTTAATAAGGATGGTACATAGTGAAGATAACAAGAATTGAAACATTCCGTATCGCAGTTCCGTTAATCAAGCCTTTTAAGACTGCATTACGAACCGTAACTATTGCAGATTCTGTATATGTAAAAATTACATGTGAAAACGGAATTGTTGGTTGGGGAGAAGCACCACCGACTTTAGTGATAACTGGAGACAGCCTGAAAAGCATTGAAGCGTCTATTCATGAAGTGTTCAAACCATATTTATTGAGTAAAAGTGTTTTGCAACTCGAATTATTACTTCAAGGAATCCATCAAATACTTGTAGGAAATGTAAGTGCAAAAGCAGCAATTGATATGGCGCTTTATGATTGTTTTTCTCAATATTGTAAACTGCCGCTTTATCAATTATTAGGCGGATATAATAATACATTGGAAACAGATTATACAGTAAGTGTTAATGATCCGATTGAAATGGGAGAAGACGCAGCAAGCTATGTTAAGCAAGGGTTTACTGTATTAAAGATTAAAGTTGGAAAAGATGAAATTCAAACGGATATTAATAGAATGATAGAAATTAGACGAAGAGTAGGGAAGGAAATTAAATTAAGATTGGATGCTAATCAAGGCTGGAGCCCGAAAGAAGCAGTAACAGCAATACGAAAAATGGAGGATTTAGGACTAAACATCGAATTAGTTGAGCAGCCGGTTAAAGCAGCGGATATACAAGGACTGAAGAAAGTAACCGATTCAGTAGATACTTTAATTATGGCTGATGAAGCTGTATTTACTCCGAATCAAGCCTTTGAGGTGCTAAAAACACGTAGTGCTGATTTGATTAATATTAAATTAATGAAATCGGGAGGGATCTACCGAGCTCAGATTATTAACCATCTGGCTGAAGTCTCTGGAGTAGAATGTATGGTCGGAAGTATGATTGAAACGAAATTAGGAATTACGGCAGCTGCACATTTTGCAGCAAGTAAAAAGAATATAACTCGTTATGATTTTGATGCACCACTGATGTTGGCTGAGGATATAGTGGGTGGAGGTATTCAATATAACGGAAGAAGCATCACTCTATCTGATCAATTTGGCTTAGGAATAAATCATATTCTTGGACAAGAAAAGGAGAATGTGGGATGAGTAAATATGATGTGAAAATAGTGGATGTTCCTGTTGCTACCCTTTGGACAAGTGAAGACTCGGCAAGGGAAATTGATTGTATGGCAATTGATAATCCATGTGATATGAAGAACTGGATAGATAGCCTTGATTATGAAAAAGGACTGGAGCTTTGTACCGGGAACTTAGTACAATCACAAGTATTGTATGGCCAAGAGGTATATGTCTTGGCAGAAAAAGAGGACTGGATGTTTGTTGCATTGCCCAATCAAGCGACTAAAAAAAATCAGCTAGGTTATCCGGGGTGGATACCGAAAAAACAATTAGTAGAAAAAGGGATTTACTCTTTACAAAGTGGACCGATTGCAGTTATTGAAGCATCTACAACAGATTTATGTGATGTCAATAAAGATGCTGTATTGCAATTAGCCTTCCAAACGAGGCTTCCACTAAAAAATCAAGAAGGGGAATGGGTACAAGTGACTACACCTACTGGAGAAGGGTGGATTAAAGCGGAGGATGTATCCAGTTATTCCTCCTCTCAAGATGTCCGTAAAGGAACGGGGAAGGATATAGTAAAGCAAGGAGAACGATTTTTGGGTCTTGATTATTTATGGGGTGGCATGAGTTCTTATGGTTATGATTGCTCAGGTTTCAGTTACTCCATGTGTTTAGCAAATGGTTATGTGATACCAAGAGATGCAAGTGAGCAGGCAGAGGCAGGGAAAAATGTTCCTTTAGATGAAATAGAGCCAGGAGATTTATTATTTTTTGCTTACGAGGAAGGGAAAGGAAAGATTCACCATGTAGGTATCTATTATGGAGAAAATAAATTGCTTCATTCTCCTAAGACAGGAAAAACAATCGAAATTATTCCTTTAAAAAATACAAACTATGAAAAAGAATTATGTATAGCAAGAAGATATTGGGAATAAGGAGAGAATGATATGGCACAGCAAGTTCTATTGAAGGTAGATAATCTATCAAAATATTTTGAATTAGAAAAAAATACGACATTACAAGCTGTATCAAATGTCTCCTTTCAAATTAAAAAAGGAGAAACATTTGGCATTGTTGGTGAATCAGGCTGTGGAAAATCGACATTGGGTAGGACGATTATTGGACTGTATAAAGCTTCAAATGGACAGATTCTGTATAATGATACCAATATGGAGAACATTTCTGAAAAGGATACTTTTTCGTTTCGTCGCAAAATGCAAATGATTTTTCAGGACCCTTATGCTTCGTTAAATCCTCGTTCTACTGTGCGAGAGATTTTGGCAGAACCTTTGGAAATTCATGGAGTGTATCATACAAAGGAAGAAAAAAATGCAAGGATAGATGAGTTATTGGAAAGTGTTGGTCTAAATAGAGAACATGGTAATCGATTTCCACATGAATTTAGTGGGGGGCAAAGACAAAGAATTGGCATAGCAAGAGCTTTGGCGTTAGAGCCTGAATTTATTATTGCTGACGAGCCGATTTCTGCATTAGATGTTTCTGTTCAAGCTCAAGTAGTAAATCTATTAAAACGATTACAAAGAGAAAAACAATTAACCTATCTATTTATAGCCCATGATTTATCGATGGTAAAGCAAATTAGTGATCGAATTGGCGTCATGTATTTAGGGAATTTAGTAGAATTAACAGATAGTAAAGAGTTGTATTCGAATCCACTTCATCCATATACACAGGCGCTCCTTTCTGCTATTCCGATTCCAGATCCTGATATAGAAGACAAAAGGGAACGAATCATCTTAAAAGGGGAGATACCAAGTCCGGTAAACCCACCAAGTGGTTGTGTTTTTCGAACGCGCTGTCCTCATGCAATGGATATTTGTGCCAATGATAAGCCAACTTGGCAGCAACGAGAAAATGGTCATTTTGTAGCATGTCATCTTTATTAGGAGATAGCAGAATGGATATAGAGAGATTAAGCAAAAGTATAAACAAAATTGCACAGGAGCATAGGGGACAAGGTCATTTAGGGATAGCTATTGAGTGGAAGGGACAATTTTTTTTTCTAAACGAAAGGGATGTCTTTCCAAGTGCTAGTCTAATTAAATTACCAATTATGATAGAAGGATTTATGCAAAGCCTAAGTGGAACCTTAGAGTTGGACGAGTTAATAAGAGTTGATAATATTCGGAAAGCAGGAGGAGCGGGTATCGTTCAATACATCTCCCCACAAAGCTATTTATCAATCGGTGATTTACTTACTTCGATGATTATTGTTTCAGATAATATGGCAACCAACTATTTGATTGAACGACTTGGACTGGAAAGTATTAATAGCAGATGCCAACAGCTTGGAATGTCCAATACAGTTCTTCAACGAAAAATGATGGATCAACAAGCAAGAGAAAGAAAATTGGATAACTATACTTCCCCTCTAGACATTATTCGGTGTTTAAAGGCTATTCAGAACGATAAGAATCAAAGTGCTAAGAGAATCCTAAGCAATCAGCAACTTCTTGATAAACTGCCCTATTATCTTGGAGAGAATCGCTCTATTAGGATTGCCAATAAAACAGGAGAGTTAGATAAGGTCGAACACGATTGTGCTATTATCGAGTACGAGGATGAAATTATCTATGTTGCGGTTTTAACAGATCAATTACCAACTAATCAAAAAGGAAAAGAGATCATCCAATTAATTGGGGCCAGTATTTTTGAATGTATATCCGACAAAAAAGTCTGAACTTGTTAAGCAGGCTTTTTTGTATGAATGAAATCATCTAAAGCTACAAGAAATAAATCTTGTTAAATTTGTTTAAATAGTCTTGAATGAAAGCTTTGTTCAAATTATAATAAATAATGAAAATCATTATCATTTAGTATTTCATTTATATGTAGGGAATAAAGAAATGAATAAATGAGAAAATAAGAAAAGTTTAAATAGAGGATTATTTTAACAGCTGTTTAATTCTACAGAAAAAATATAATAGATAAATTTATGAGAGAAATAAAGGAGGGGAGAATAAGTGGATATACTATCAACAGACAAACTTAAAATTGGATACGAAGACAAAATTATCGTCCATGATTTAAATTTACGTGTCCAAGAGGGAAAAATCACTACTATTATTGGACCAAATGGTTGCGGAAAATCAACGATATTAAAAACACTTGCGCGGATCCATAAGGCAAAAGCAGGATATGTTTATCTTGATGGAGAAATGATTCACAAAATACCAACAAAAAAAATTGCGCAAAGAATGGCAGTTCTTCCTCAATCTCCAGAAGCTCCTAATGGATTAACGATATTTGATTTAGTATCCTATGGGCGATCACCTCATCAAAGAGGCTTTGGACGCTTAGGGGAGAAAGACAAAGAAGTAATAAATTGGGCGTTGGATGTCACTGGGTTAACGGAATTGAAAAACCAGGAAGTCGATACGTTATCAGGTGGACAGCGACAAAGAGCATGGATTGCCATGGCGATTGCACAGGAAACAAATCTTCTTCTCCTAGATGAACCAACAACCTATTTGGATATGGCTCATCAATTGGAAGTTTTGAAATTATTAAAGAAATTAAATGAAGAAGAAAATCGAACGATTGTGATGGTTATTCATGACCTTAATCACGCAGCAAGATTTTCGGATCATATGGTTGCAATGAGAAATGGTCAATTAATGAAAGAAGGAACGGCAGAAGAAGTAATGACAGAAGAGGTATTAAGAGAAGTTTTTCAAATAGATGCTGTCGTAGTAAAAGATCCGAGAACCAATAAACCAGCATGCCTTTCCTATGATTTATTGCATCAAAAGGAAAAAGAATTAGTAATGGCCGCTAAGTAATCAATAAAAAGAGATTGCTTAGCTTTTTTTGTATTTTTCAACCTGTTAAATGCTGTTTTACCATCCAGCATGAATAAGCAAACTGGTCTTCCCCTTTTTATTAGCATGAAGAGAAGGGGAGTTTCATATAATGGGATTGAGTATGATTTCACATAAATTTGCTTAATAGCGTCGTACCATTTTATAATTTTGGTATACTATTAGAATAGTGTAGTCAGAAATACGTACAGAAGGTTGAGATTAATGGATAAAAACATATTAATTAAAAAATTTCTAGAAATATTGCCTAATGAAAGTGTAATGATTGATGAGGCGTTAAATAAATATACGTATACGAAAATTGGTGGGAAGGCTGATTTCTTGCTTTTTCCTCTTACGTACGAGCAATTACAGTCTGGGTATAAATTGGCATTAAGCGAAAATATGCCAATCACTATTTTAGGAAATGGTTCAAATGTGCTAATTAGAGATGGCGGAATTCGTGGAGTTGTATTTAATTTAACAAAGCTTGATGCTATTTCCCTTGATGGTAATAAAGTGATTGCTCAAAGTGGTGCTCCAATTATTGAGACATCTAGATTTGCCCTAGAGCATTCTTTAACAGGACTCGAGTTTGCTTGTGGCATTCCAGGTTCTGTAGGAGGAGCGTTGTATATGAACGCTGGTGCTTATGGGGGGGAAGTTTCTGACGTATTGGAAGCCGCAAAAGTTTTAACTAGAACTGGGGATATTCGCACAGTAACAAAAGCAGAATTAGAGCTTGGCTACCGTACAAGTAGTATTGGAAAAAATGGCTGGGTAGCATTAGAGGGAACTTTTTCCCTTGGAAAAGGAACATATGCAGATATCAAAGCAAAAATGGATGAACTTACTTTCTTAAGAGAGTCAAAACAACCATTAGAATATCCTTCATGTGGAAGTGTGTTTAAAAGACCGCCTAACCACTTTGCGGGAAAGCTTATTCAAGACAGCGGACTTCAAGGAACGAAAATTGGCGGTGCGCAAGTATCTACAAAACATGCTGGTTTTATTGTAAACGTAGAAGATGCAACAGCAAATGACTATCTATCTTTAATAAAGCATGTGCAAAAGACGGTAAAAGAAAATTTTAACGTAGACCTTGAAACAGAAGTAAGAATCATCGGGGAAGAATAGAAAATCTACCCGTAAAAAAGGTTATTGTTATAGGATGAGGCTGGGACAAAAGTATTTCAACTAATAATAAACACGAACTTTTGTATAGTTAGTATACATAAAAGTTCGTGTTTTTCAATTTGAAAAAAAGTTTAAAAACGAAGTGGAATGGAGCGGAGGACGCTTGACTCCTGCGGGAAATAGAGACGCTTAAGGCCCCGCAGCGCATGCGAGAAGGCTCAGCTTCCTCCCCCGGCGCATCGTGCGTCTGTAGCGCAATGGAACTACTTAGTTTTTACACTTAACTATATTTAAAAACATAGATAACCATCATGAGAAAGTAGCTTTATTTAAGAGCTAAATTAGATATTGTTCGTCTTTAAAGATTGGTTATTTAGTTTTGTCCAGCCTCTTTCTATATAAAGCTAGCATCTTAAAAAGATTAATGTTTAGCACTTATGTAATAATCGTCGCGCGAATAGCCCCATAAATAAAAAGAGAAAATAGCCAACCATTGCTCCAAAGATATTTAGAATGAAATCATCTATATCTGCAGCTCTATCTACAGTAAAGAAAAATTGAATAGTCTCAATAGAAAGGGAGCAGAGAATAGCAAGTCCTAGTATAACGAATGCTCTAAATCGCTTTTTATACAAAAAAGGAAGTAGAAGACCAAATGGGATAAATAAAAGGATGTTTCCGAGCGTATATAGCATCCAAAAAAAAGGCGGTTTATATTTGTATTGATATAGAATTTGAACATAAGGAATTAGATTCATTTTTCCGTCATTTAGACTAGGTGGAGTAAAGTGAAAAGGCTCCAATGTTACATAGATAACTGTCAGCATATATACGAAAAATAGATTAATTGGAAATTCTTTTGAAAGTAGTACCGCTTTTCGCTGATTGTTTTGTTGGATTCGAAAATATATCCATAAGGGAACGATAAGAATAAGTAGAAAAGGAAAATTTAATAGCAGTGAAACTCCCCTCATCGACCAAAGTGTAAGGAATAGAAGGAGAATAAGGAGAAAAAAGATTCCGTTTTTTAATACATGCACAGATAATCGAAGTCCTTTCTTTATTTGTTCTTCTAAAAAGTATATGATACTTGTTCAAAAATAGAATATAAAGCGAATTACTTTACTCTTATTACAGAAATACGCATACTAGGAGTGAATAGATAGTTGTCTATATACTAATGAAGGAGATGAATCTTTTTGAGTAGTAAAGTTCAAATAGGTCAAACGGCTATGCATGTTACGAAGCTGGGATATGGTGCGAACTCTGTCGGTGGTCATAATTTATTTCCGAATTTAAATGATGAAACAGGAAAAAATGTAGTAAGAAATGCATTAGATGCTGGAATTGATTTTCTTGATACTGCTTATGTATACGGATTAGGAAGATCAGAGGAATTAATTGGAGAGGTGCTAAAGGAAAGAGGTAACCGCCAAGATATCGTCATTGCAAGCAAGGCTGCTCATAAATTAGTGGATGGCAAAATACAACTTGATAATAGTAGAGAGTTTTTACGGAAATCTGTAGAAGACAGTCTAAAGCGACTGCAAACAGATTATATTGATTTATTCTATGTTCATTTTCCAGATGATGTCACTCCAATGGCTGAAGTTGCAGGGACGTTACAAGAGTTAAAGGATGAAGGGAAGATCCTTGCAGTTGGAGCTTCTAATTTGGATGCTGAACAACTAAAGGCATTTAATCAGGATGGCTATTTAGAAGTATTCCAAGCAGAATATTCATTATTTAAAAGACAAGCAGAGGAAATGTACTTACCGTATTGTGTTGAACATAACATTAGCTTTGTTCCATATTTTCCTTTAGCTTCTGGTCTATTGACTGGAAAGTATTCAAAGGATTCCACAATTAGTGATGGCAGACAAAATAATCCTCTATTTCAAGGAGAGGCATTTATTCAAAATGTTGAAAAAGTCGACAAATTAAAGCAAATGGCTGAAGAAAAAGGCTTTGATGCAACACATTTTGCATTAGCATGGCTATTAGAACAGCCTGCAGTTGATGTGATTATTCCAGGAGCGAAATCAACTAGTCAGCTTAAGAATAATCTGAGAACCTTAGAAGTGGCGTTAACAGAAGAAGAAGTGAAACAAATTAGTGAAATATTTGCTTAGGAGAACGGATAGGATAGACGGAGATTAACTGTCCATTAATATCCGAAATGGTTCTACTAATTCTCAGTGGGAGCAAGGAAACACACTAAAGTGATGATTCACTTTATTAAATAGAGAATAATGAAATCAATAAAAAGCAATGAAGGGATAATAGGAACTTCATTGCTTTTGTTTATCTATAGAGCTTTATTTACAGCCGTATTTAATGAAATTACTAACAGAAAAATTATTTTTATATAATATTAAGTTGGCTGAGAATGGATTAAGAAGGACAGGAGAATTAGAATACATAAGGTTATTATGTAAGAACTTCTAACATTGTCCGTTAGAAAAAACCTAATTTAACAATGTTTTTGTTTTTTGGTAAAAAGGATTGTCGATATCGATTTCTATTTATAATCTCAAGAAGAAATTATACCAATTTTGCTTTTATAGTGTTACAATAAGTAAAAGTTTAAATATACAGATTTTTCGCTTTAATCGGATAATTGGAGGGGTAGAAGTGACACAATTGAGAAGTAATATGATAAAGAAGGGATTCGATCGTGCGCCACATCGAAGCTTACTGCGAGCTGCTGGGGTAAAAGAGGAGGATTTTGATAAACCATTTATTGCTGTAGTCAATTCATATATTGATATTGTTCCAGGACATGTTCATTTACAGGAATTTGGAAAGATTGTAAAGGATGCAATAAGAGAAGCAGGCGGCGTTCCATTTGAAATGAATACAATTGGTGTGGATGATGGAATTGCGATGGGGCATATTGGAATGCGCTATTCTTTGCCAAGCCGTGAAATTATTGCAGATTCCATTGAAACGGTAGTTGCTGCACATTGGTTTGATGGAATGGTTTGTATCCCAAACTGTGACAAAATTACACCAGGAATGATGATGGCCTCCCTACGATTAAATATTCCTACTATCTTTGTAAGTGGTGGACCAATGAAGGCTGGTGTTACTAGTGATGGGAGGAAGATTTCTTTATCATCTGTGTTTGAGGGAGTAGGGGCTTTCCAGTCAGGCAAAATTGATGAAGGTGGTCTAAGAGAATTAGAGCAATTTGGTTGTCCGACCTGTGGTTCTTGTTCCGGAATGTTCACAGCAAATTCAATGAACTGTCTTGCTGAAGCATTAGGTCTTGCTTTGCCTGGAAATGGGACAATTCTTGCTGTCGCACCTGAGAGAAAAGAATTTGTAAAGAAATCTGCTAAACAGCTGATGCATTTAATAGATGAGGATATTAAACCAAGAGATATTGTGACAGAAAAGGCAATTGATAATGCCTTTGCATTGGACATGGCATTAGGAGGATCAACGAATACTGTTCTTCATACATTGGCTTTAGCACATGAAGCGGGCGTAGAATATCCACTTGAAAGAATCAATCAAGTTGCATCAAGAGTACCTCATTTATCGAAGCTTGCTCCTTCTTCTGATGTACATATTGAAGATTTACATGAAGCTGGAGGAGTTTCAGCGGCTCTTTATGAACTATCCAAAAAAGAAGGGGCTCTTCATCTGGATACATTAACTGTTACTGGGAAAACACTTGGAGAGAATATTGCTGGATGTAAAGTGAAGGATTATCAAGTGATTCGTCCAATCGATGATCCTCATACCTCAACAGGAGGATTAGCAGTCTTGTTTGGTAATCTTGCTCCTCAAGGTGCTATCATTAAAACAGGTGGTGTTCAAAACGGAATTCAACGTCATGAAGGGCCAGCTATTGTGTTTGACTCACAGGATGATGTATTAGAGGGATTAGTGAAAGGCAAAGTGAAGGAAGGGCATGTTGTTATCATTCGCTATGAAGGACCAAAAGGAGGACCGGGTATGCCGGAAATGCTAGCACCTACTTCACAAATTGTTGGAATGGGTCTTGGTCCCAAAGTTGCGCTTGTAACAGATGGGCGTTTTTCAGGTGCTTCTCGCGGTATATCTATCGGCCATGCTTCACCAGAGGCGGCAGAAGGAGGACCGTTGGCATTTGTTAAAGATGGCGATCATATTGTGATTGACATTGAAAATCGTACAATGGATGTTGTAGTACCTGAGGAAGAATGGCAACAAAGGAAAGCAGAATGGAAAGGGTTTGAATCAAAAGTAAAAAGTGGCTATTTAGCACGATATTCTAAGCTTGTGACATCTGCGAATACAGGAGCAGTATTGAAGTATTAATTCGGTAATGTTTATTTAATGAAAAAGCAGGTTAGATACACGGTACAAAGTGTATTCAACCTGCTTTTCTATTTATGTGTATAAAAAGGTAGACGGGTTTATTCCTTTATCATGTCTTTTTCTCTATTGGGATCCATACTTTGTACCTGTAAGATATCTAAAAGGAAAACAAACACAGGTATTCCAATGATTAAGCCCCATACTCCAAAGAAATGTTCAGAGAAGATAAGCACAATAAAAGTAAAAAATACAGGTAAATTTGTTTTCGATGACATTAGCTTCGGATTAAGAATATAAGCTTCAATAGCATGGATAACACAAATAAAGATAATCAATATAATAATATAGGTGTATCCACCAATTGTGTACCCAATTGTCAGCAACGGTATGAGGGAAATAATAACCCCTGCAACTGGGATAAGCCCAAAGACAAATATCATCAGAGATAAGCCTAGTAATTGAGGAAAACCAAGGATCCATAATCCGATAGTCGTTAAGATACAATTTACTAAAGCTATGATAACTTGAGCTTCTAATACTTTTCCAAATGTTAACACAAATTTTTTGCCAAAGAATTCAATTTCATTATAAAAAGGTGCAATTTTACTTTTACGAAAGTTTTCTTTATATTTTATTAATCGCGGCTTCTCTAAAAGGAAGAAGAAGCTTAGAATCATAGCGAGTATGAATTGTATGCTTATGGAACTGATACTTGAGAAATATTTGACAACAATGCCAAGTCCTTGTTCCAAATAGCTGTTGATTTGTCTTTCTTGAATGATGGAAACAATATAATTTAAGACCTCATTATCATGTGGACGGGAATAAAAATCCATTACTTGTCTAACTAATGCCGTTATTTCTTCTACAAGCATTGGCAAATATTTAATAAAGCTATAGGAAAGAATTCCGATGGTTACCAGATAGAGGAGGCTAACTATAACGTTTCGTTTAACGTGAATTCGCTTGGAGATAATTTTTTCCATGCGATCCATTAAAAAAGAAAGGATAAAAGTAAATAGCATTAAATTAATCATGCTTCTAAGCGCATAGATGCCCAGAATGATTAATGCAAAAATAAAAAACCTTTTTACCCCTTTATTCATAAGAAAATTGATAATTGTTTCCACTCCATTTCCCCTTCTTAAATATATTTTTCTTTTCTATTTATCTTCTTATATTTTAACCTAAATTGTATTTTAATAATATAAAAAGCCTACATTTTGTGAAAATTTAGTCAGCGTAAGGAAAAGCTATTATATATAGGAAGTTTTTTGCTTGAATCTTTTCTCCTTCCCCTTATATAATAAAAAAGTAAAACTAAAACGTTATGGTTAGGAGGAGAAGCGATGGGGATGTGAAATTAAGAATTGGTGATTTGGCAAAAGTTACTGGTGTAACGAAAAGAACCATAGATTATTATACAAACCTTGGCCTTCTTCAAGCAGAACGTTCTCAAACAAATTATCGTTATTATAGAGAAGAACAAATAGAACAAATTAAAGTTATTGAAGAATTTAAAAAGAGAAAGCTAACGCTAGAGGAAATTAAGGGGAAATTAAATAATCACAAAATGAATACTTTGGATGTAGAGGAACTGAAAGAAAATATGAGGGATTTGAATGAAAAGATTCATCAAATGCTTCTATCAGTAGATATTCAGGACCATCATAAAAAGAAAGAAGTAAGAAATACTATATCTCATGAAAGTATATCTTTAATACAAGCATTGTTGCTTTTGCTAAATTAAACTGTTTTTTTAAGGTTTGCATAAAAAATTTAACTAAAAGGAATGGGAATTATTATAAGCAACAGCGTCTCTCCTTTATTGGAGAAATGCGGATGCGCTTTTATTATCAGGAGGTGTAAGCCCCTTTACGGGCTACTTATTGGAAATTTTTAATTTGATTTTATTTGTGATATTAATTGCTTTAACTGCTTTTTTCGTTGCAACCGAGTTTGCAATAGTAAAGGTCAGGAGTTCAAGAATCGATCAGTTAGTTGCTGAAGGAAAAAAAGGTGCATTAGCGGCAAAAAAGGTAACGACACATTTAGATGAATATCTTTCAGCTTGCCAATTAGGGATAACTGTTACAGCTTTAGGACTAGGTTGGATTGGAGAATCCACTTTCGCGGAAATTCTTGAGCCACTATTTATTAAGTTATCCATTGGGAATGCACTATCTCACGTGATTGCCTTTGTTATATCCTTTTTACTTGTAACCTTCTTGCATGTTGTTGTTGGAGAACTTGCTCCAAAGACGGTTGCTATTCAAAAGGCAGAACTTATAACATTAACCTTTGCAAATCCAATTATTTGGTTCTATCGAATATTATATCCTTTTATTTGGTTGTTGAATGGGTCTGCACGACTTTTGACAAGTATCTTTGGATTAAAACCAGCATCAGAACATGAACTTGCACACTCAGAAGAAGAGTTAAGAATTTTAATGTCAGAAAGCTATAAAAGCGGTGAAATCAATAAAAATGAACTAGCATATGTAAATAATATTTTTGAATTTGATGAACGAATTGCCAAAGAAATCATGGTGCCGAGAACCGAAATGGTTACGATTAGTGTAGATAATACCTTTGATGAAATAATGAATATATTGGAAGAGGAGAATTACACTCGTTATCCATTAGTAAATGGAGATAAGGATAATGTAATCGGATTAATTAATATTCGAGAATTTCTAACGGCAACTGTTCAAAACAAACAAGAGATTCGATTAGAGGACTATATGAAACCGATTATTCGTGTCATTGAAACCGTCCCTATAAGAGAATTATTAATTAAAATGCAGAAAGAACGCACACATATGGCGATTCTGCTTGATGAATATGGTGGTACTTCCGGTATTGTTACTGCAGAAGATATATTAGAGGAAATTGTAGGAGACATCAGAGATGAGTTTGATGAGGATGAAATTTCTGATATTCGCAGAATCAAAGACGATCATTATATACTTAATGGAAAAGTATTAATTAGCGAAGTAAACGATCTTTTAGGAACTCATTTATCTGAGGATGAAGTGGATACGATTGGCGGATGGTTTTTGACTAAAAATTTTGAAGCGGTTGAAGGAGATATTTTGGAAGAAGAAGGATATATCTTTAAAATAAAAAATATCGAAGAACATCATATCCACTTTATTGAAGTGATGAAAGATACAAGTGTAGTGGAAGTTTGATTAAAAAAACGGATTTTATAGAAGGGGAAACCCTTCTTTTTTTGTTGCGAATTCGTATAAATAGGTGTCTTTTTGGAATCCTAAAAAAATTAAATGACAATATTATTGAATTTTATCAATTTATTAAATTTAATTGTGTCAGCATTATGTCGGTCAAAAGTATGTTTAGTTTGAATTGTTATCAAGCTGTAAACGCTTTATTATTAAGACATGAAATAAAAGGGGGTTAAACAAAATGTCAGACGAAAATAAAAATGGTTTTCGTGTAAAGATACAGCGTTTTGGTAGTCATTTAAGTGGCATGATTATGCCTAATATAGGAGCTTTTATTGCTTGGGGGTTAATTACAGCATTGTTCATCCCAACAGGTTGGACACCTAATGCAGATTTAGCTCAGCTTGTAGATCCAATGATTAAATACTTGTTACCATTATTAATTGGTTATACAGGTGGTAAGATGGTTTACGCAGAGCGTGGTGGCGTAGTTGGTGCAATAGCAGCAATGGGCGTAATCGTTGGTGCGGATATACCGATGTTCCTTGGAGCAATGGTAATGGGTCCACTTGGTGGTTTCTTAATCAAAAAAGTGGATGACTTATTTAGAGGTAAAATTAAAGCTGGATTTGAAATGTTAGTAAATAACTTTTCGGCTGGTATCTTAGGTGCAATTATTGCAATTATTGGTTTTAAATATATTGGTCCTATTGTGGCTGGATTAAGTAACTTCTTATCAAACGGAGTAGAATTGATTGTTGATGCAAATCTATTACCGTTAGCAAGTATCTTTATTGAGCCTGCTAAAGTATTGTTCTTAAATAACGCAATCAACCAAGGGATTTTAGGTCCGATAGGAGTAGAGCAAGCAAAAGAAGTTGGAAAATCTATTCTATTCTTATTAGAAGCAAACCCTGGTCCAGGATTTGGGGTATTATTAGCTTATTGTATATTTGGTAGAGGTACTTCAAAACAAACAGCACCTGGTGCAGCAATTATTCACTTTTTGGGTGGTATTCATGAAATTTACTTCCCATACATCTTAATGAAACCTATGATGTTATTAGCGGTTATCGCTGGTGGTATGGGTGGAGTATTCACCTTTACTTTATTTGATGCTGGTTTAGTAGCAACTCCATCTCCTGGTAGTATTATTGCATTAATGATGATGGCGCCAAAAGGACAACATTTGGGCGTAATTGCTGGTGTTGTAGTTGCAACAGTAATTTCTTTCGTAATTGCAGCTATTATTTTAAGAACAAGTAAAGAAAAAGAAGAAGATATTAGTGCAGCAACAGAAAAAATGGAAGCATTAAAAGGGAAAAAGAGCTCAGTAGCAAGTGCTATTACTGAAACTGCAGCAACTCCTAACAAAGCTGAAGCTACAGAATTTGATTACAAATCAGTGAAGAAAGTAATCTTCGCTTGTGATGCTGGTATGGGATCTAGTGCGATGGGTGCATCTATTATGCGTAATAAAGTGAAAAAAGCAGGGATTGAAGGAGTAGATGTAACAAATACATCGATTGCAAATCTTCCAAATGATGCAGATCTTGTTATTACACATAAAGATTTAACAGATAGAGCAGTTGCCAAATTACCAAATGCACATCATGTTTCTGTTGAGAACTTCATGAACAGTCCTAAATATGATGAAATTATTGAGAAATTAAAATAAGCTTTTGCTTTAATCAGATACTGTCGGCCAAATTTTGGTCGGCATTTTTTGTATTTTTTCTAAAAAAGTCTTTATGGACAATAAATTATTTACAAATAATAAGCAGACTAAGGAAGGAATGAGAGAGAAGAGGAGAAACCAACAGGCAGAAGGGAGATAACTGCTATTAATCGATGCTCCATGGATAAAGAATGTAATAATTTTCAGTATTTAAAGATAAAAATAGGGGATTCTAAATTAGAATTGGCAACAATAAACTTGAAAAAAATGTGTTTAAAACTGTTTGAGTATGTACATATAGAAGTTCTATAATTAAATTATGTCAGGTGATTAAGGAGATAAGGTATGATTATTTCCGCTCGAGAAAGAATTATTTTACAGATACTATTAGAACATACAGAAGAAGAAATGACGATTAAAGGAATTGCCGAACATGTAAATGTCAGTGAACGAACGATACATCGTGATTTAAAGAATGTAGAAGATATATTAGAAGGATTTCATCTTAAATTAAATAAAAAAGCTGGAGTTGGAGTAAATATTATTGGAAATCCTAATGATATCTACCAATTGAGGGTATCTATATTAAAGCAAGACTATGTAGAATATACTCCTGATGAACGGATACTCGTTGCTTTGTGTACCTTGTTAGATCATCAAGAACCGATAAAGCTTTTTTCGTTAGCAAAAGAGCTTGGTGTAACTACTGCTACAGTAAGCCATGATTTGGATAAACTTGAGCCAACTATCGAAAAGTATAATCTACGCTTAATGCGAAAAAGAGGCTATGGGATTGAGTTAGTTGGAACAGAAGAAGATAAAAGAAAGGCAATTCGCAGTCTAATATCTGACCGCTTTGATGTGCCAGAGTTTCTTAAAATGGTAAAGGAAAATATCCAGAAAAAGTCCAGCAATAAAATTGATTCGATTTCTGAACGTTTGTTGGGTCTTGTTCAAAAGGAGAAACTACTACGCATTGAAAATATTATTGAAGATATTAATGAGCAATTACCATATCCGTTAGCGGATAGTTCCTATGTCGGTTTAGTAGTTCATATCGCTCTGGCAATGGAAAGAATACAGAGGGGCGAAAATATTTCATTTAAAGAAGACTATTTAAGCGAGCTTTCCCAAACAAAAGAATTTGATTTTGCAAAGCAAATCGTAGAGAGACTGGAACGCACTTTTGATATATTGATTCCGGAAGAGGAAATTGGCTATATAACCATGCATTTAAGAGGTGCTAAAATACGCTACGATAATAAAGTAGGCATCAAGGATGAAAATGTGGAAGTAGCTATGCTGGTAAGAACTTTGATTGCTAATGTGGAGAAATTATTACATACGACATTGGCAGACGATTCATTATTTCAAGGGTTACTAGCCCATCTTCAGCCAACCTTATATCGCTTGGATCAAAAGATGAGAATTTCCAATCCATTATTGGAAAATATTAAAGAAGATTATGCCGAACTATTTGCGGTAGTGCAACAAGCAGTAAAGCAAACACTAGTTAATAGAGATGTTCCGGAAGAAGAAATTGGCTATTTAGTCTTGCACTTTGGTTCAGCGCTTAATGACAAAAAAATAACAAAGAAGATAAGGCTATTGATTATTTGTTCGAGTGGAATTGGAACATCGAAAATGCTTGCTGCAAAAATTATTAATCAAATTCCAAGTCTGTCGGAAGTCAAAACAGCTTCAGTGTTTGAGTTGAAAAACATTTCCATTGATGATTACGATGCCATTCTTTCGACGATTCCACTAGAGGATATCTCAAGAGATTATCTAGTAGTCAATCCGATTTTAAATGATAAGGATTTAGAAGAAGTCAAAAACTATATTAAGAAGAATAGTGGTCATGTAATAGAAGAAGGAATGTATATGGAAGCTCCAAAGCAGAAGCCATCCTGTATAGATTTTCAGTCATTTCTTGTGTTTACAGAGCAATCACAGATTCTAACCTCTATTATAAATGAGTTGCATATATGGAATAAGGGTACATGTTTAAGTGAAAGCTTAAGGCATGGTTTACACGAATTGAAACAGCAAGGCTCCATTTTAAACGAGACGGAAGTTTATGAAGCTTTAGAAGCAAGGGCTGAAATAGGCGGACTTGCCATTCCTGAAACGACATTGGCTCTTTATCACACAAGTAATAATCAAATTGAAAAACCATCTTTCAATATCATTGACTTGCCCGAGATGGTGAGTTTGAGGGCAATGAATGGTGCTAATGAAATGGTCAAGCGAGTACTGCTTTTACTCGCGCCATTAAATACGAATTCTAATGTAATGGAAGTATTGAGTTTTCTAAGTGCATCCATTATTGAATCTGAGAAGAGTATCGCCATATTCAATAATGGTAATAAAGAGGAACTATTAGATTTTATTAGCAGCCAGTTTTTAAGACATCATATGAGAAAATAATAGGAGGAATAAAAAATGAGTATTTTAAAGAAAGAAAATATTTTTTTAAACAGCAGTGTAGCAAATAAAGAGGAGGCAATTAAAAAAGCAGGTCAAATTTTAGTAGAGCAAGGCTATGTTTCAGAGGATTATATTCCAGCTATGTTACAAAGAGAAGAAATCTCCTCTACTTACATGGGCAACTTTTTAGCTATTCCTCATGGTACAGATGAAGCAAAAACAGCTGTATTGAACTCTGGTCTATCTGTTATTCAAGCCCCAAATGGTGTTGATTTTGGTGGTAACGAGGTAAAACTTATCATTGGAATTGCTGGGAAAGATGGCGAGCATTTAGAGCTATTATCTCAAATCGCCATTGTATGTTCTGATATGGAAAATGTAGAAAAATTAGTTGCAGCAAAATCAGAAGAGGAAATAATCCAAATTTTAAGCGAGGTAGAATAATACTATGAATGCTATTCATTTTGGAGCTGGAAATATAGGCAGAGGATTTATCGGCTTATTATTGCATCAGTCAAATTATGCTATTACCTTTGTAGACGTTAATGAGCAAATCATCGATGAGATTAACCGTGTTGGACAATACAATGTGTTGCTTGCAAATGAAGCTAAAGAGCAATTCGCAGTAAAAAACATTAAAGGGATTAATAGTAAAATTAATCCTGAGCAAGTAGTAGAAGCGTTTATCCATGCAGATATCATTACTACAGCAATCGGACCCAATATTTTAAAATTCATTGCACCACTAATTGCAGATGGCATAAAAGCGCGTATGAAAAATAATCAAACACCTGTGAACGTGATTGCATGTGAAAACATGATTGGTGGAAGCAGTGCCCTTAAACAGTTTGTTTTAGAGCATTTAAATGAAGAAGAAGCAGCATGGGTTGAGGAGTATGTTGGATTCCCTGATTCAGCTGTGGACAGAATTGTGCCAAACCAAAAGAATGATAATTTATTAGACGTCCTAGTAGAGCCTTTCCATGAGTGGGTAGTAGATGAAACGGCTATTAAAGGAGCGAAACCGGAAATTGCAGAAGCTCATTTTGTAGATAACTTACAAGCATATATTGAGCGAAAACTATTTACCGTAAATACTGGTCATGCTGCAACAGCATACTTGGGCAATATTAAGAACTATGAAACCATTTCAGAAACAATCGAACATGAAGATGTGAAAGAAAAGGTACTTCATGCTTTACAAGAAACAGGAAAAGTCCTTGTTGCAAAGTATAGCTTTAATGCAGAGGACCATCAAAAATATATCAACAAAATTCTAGGCCGTTTTGCAAATGTTTATATCGTTGACGACGTAAAACGAGTTGGTCGATCACCATTAAGAAAATTAGGTGGCAATGATCGATTAGTCGCTCCTGCTTTAGCATATTATAGGGAGTTTAACGAAATTCCTTCTTACTTAGTTGAAGTGATGGCATCAGCACTTCGCTTTTATACACCGGAAGATCAAGAGTCTATTGAGTTAAAGAACTTAATAGATGAAAATGGAGTTCAAACAGCTTTCAGTAAAGTATCAGGTTTAAATGAAGACCATGCTTTAGTGAAAGAAGTAGTGCTTGCTTATAACAATATTAATGCATAAAAAAATCCAATGTAGCCTAAGGCGAATAGCCCTGGCTGCATTGGATTTTTTCTTTTAGCGTGTAGCAGTACTAGAGTTTACCTTGGACTGTTTCCGCTTGTCCCACATTTTTTTGGCGAAGGGATAAATGATAGGTCCCCACGTAATCAATCGTCTGAACATTTTTTTCATTATCTCTCACATCCTTTTTCTTCTATAATAGGTCTTTTCCCGAAACTGCGATAGAATAAACAACAGAGCTCGCTCCTTGATAAATTTGGTAATAATAGAGAGGGGAATACCTTCTTGTAATTTACAAAAAAAGAGAATATAGTTTTGATAGATAACTTGCAACAAAAGAATGGAAATTAACGTCTAATGTTTGATAGGAAAGAGAGAAAAGAAAATATATAGTATTTATTCTATTTAGTAAAAGTAAAGGATAGGTTATAGAATGGAAAGACTAAAACCGTATTGGGAAGGGTTTCGACGCTTTTGGAAGAAGAGACATCTTACCCAAATTATACTTTTGGCTGGGTTACTGTTTGTTTTGTTGGCAATATTATATTTTACGTATTTAGCGACACAGGCAAATGTTAGTACCTTGAAGGCTGGTTTAAGCCAGGCAACGATTATTTACGATAAAGATGGGGACGAAGCAACCCAAATAAGAACAGAAAGAACGGAAGGAATAGAATTGGAGGATGTACCTGAATATGTTCCGGCAGCTGTTGTTTCTATTGAAGATGAACGTTTTTATGAACATAATGGGTTTGATATAAAAGGAATTACTCGGGCCTTTTTTAAAAATATTTTTGCAGGAAGAATTACAGGTGGAGGCAGTACCATTACGCAGCAATTAACAAAAAATGCCTTGTTAACTTCCGAACAGACGTATAAACGGAAAGCAGAGGAATTATTTTTAGCAGTAGAAATAGAGAAGCATTATAAAAAAGAAGAAATACTACAAATGTATTTAAACCATGTTTATTTTGGTAGTGGAGCATGGGGGATTAGCCAAGCTTCTTTAAAGTACTTTAATAAAGATATTAAAGAAGTATCAATAAGTGAAGCTGCTTTACTTGCAGGGATATTACAGGCTCCCTCTGCATTAGATCCCTATAATAATTATGATGGGGCAATTTCCCGCCGTAATGTGGTTCTAAAGAAAATGCTAGATTTAAACGAAATAACAGAGAAAGAATATCAAAAGGCAGTAAAAGAAAAAATTGTTTTAGAAAATGGGGGAGGCTCTTTTATTGAAAGAGAATATCCTTACTTTGTAGATGCGGTTATCGATGAAGCAATCAATAAATATGGTCTTACCCAGGAAGAAATCTTGAAAAGAGGCTATAAAATTTATACAGAGATGGACCAAAATCTTCAATCAACATTAGAAAAGACCTTTGCTCGCGATTCTCTTTTCCCAAAAAGCGCTGATGGGACATTAGTGCAAGGTGGAGCAGTGCTGCTTGACCCAGAAACAGGTGGAGTAAGAGGGTTAGTCGGAGGAAGAGGAGAGCAAGTTTTCAGAGGATTTAATCGAGCTACTCAAATTAAAGTACAACCAGGATCTACAATGAAGCCACTTGCGGTTTATACACCAGCTTTAGAAAAAGGGTATAAAATAGATTCGATGCTAGAGGATAAACCTTTTAAGAAAGGGAAATATGAACCACAAAACTTTACAAAAACATTTAAGGGAGAAGTCCCAATGTATGAGGCTTTAGAAGAATCCTTAAATGTTCCAGCTGTCTGGCTATTAGACCAAATTGGATTAGAAACGGGACTTAAATCGCTTGATCGATTTGGAATTCCGTATGAAAAAGATGATGAGTATTTAGGGATTGCTTTAGGTGGAATGACTACAGGTGTTTCCCCTTTACAAATGGCCAGTGCTTATTCTACGTTCCCAAATGATGGTGTTCGAATGGAGAATCATTTGATTACAAAAATTATTGGACCAACAGGTAACGTTATTGCGGAATATGAACCTGAATCAACAAGAGTAACATCTAAATCAGTCACAAATGATATGACTTCGATGCTACTGGATGTTATAAAATCAGGAACAGGTCAAGGTGCAAAAGTGACTGGATTCCAAATTGCGGGAAAAACAGGATCTACTCAATTAGATAATGGTAATATTTCTGGTACAAAGGACCAATGGTTTGTGGGTTATACCCCAAATCTAGTTGGTGCCATGTGGCTCGGTTATGATAAAACAGATGATCAACATTATCTTCCAAGCAAAAGCTCGGGGGATGTAGTACCAATCTTTAAGACAATTATGGATCAGGCTGTACAATACGTAGAACCGGAAAATTTTAAAGTATTATCTGTTAGTGATAAACTAGCAAATAAGGATAATGGAAATGTAAATGAAAAAGTAGAAGAAACAAAAAAAGTAATTAAAGAAAAAGCAGAGGAATTAGAAACAACCATAAAAGAGAATTCTTCAAAATGGAGCCAAGTTGTAGATGAAATTAAAAAAGATGTGAAAAAAATAAATGACAAGGTAAAAGGGAAATTACAAGAAATACTAGAAAATTAGTATTTGAACAGGCAGAAATTTATACGGATACTTGAGCAGTTGCTACTGGTGGCGGTATATATTTCTGCCTTTTTTTATCTATCTAAAGGCTTTTTTTGAAAAGCATAACTAAATATATGGATAATCTATAAAATAGGAAAGATAATCTAGTTTAATGAAGTATAGTCTGTGATAAATATAACAGAATAAACTAAATGGATGAAAGGGGATGAAGAGGAATAAATATTGGAAAAACCAACCAGAATATTCTATAATGTTTGTAAGCGTTTAAATGTCTTGTGAGAGAGGGGAACATAGAAATGCTATAGGTTGAAAAAGTATTTGTGACAAGAGTGTGGACATGGATTTTAATAATAGCATCTGATATAATAAAAAGGTTGATAAAATCTTGAATACACGGAAAACATAAGAATAGAAAATGTGAAAATTGGTAAAATTATACTTACGTTTTTTGTCACAAATAATAGGTTCGAGATATGATATCATCATACAGGTAGTAATAATCATTATTTTACCTATGTAATATGAATGTTCTATGTCTAAATATCGAACATTCTGTGAATAGTTTAACATTTGAACTTAAACGGAAGGAGCTGTACAAATGAAAAAGGGAATTTTAGTTTCACTTTTAGCAATTGTACCACTATTCATTTTAAGCGGTTGTGAATCGATGGTTGTATTTGATCCACAAGGTCCTGTTGCTAGAAGTATTACAGACTTGATTAACTGGTCTATTGTATTAATGGCTTTTGTTTGTCTAGTAGTTTTTGGACTATTTGGCTACATAGTTTGGAAATATCGCGCAACGAAAGACAATGCGGATTATGAACCAGAAGAACATGGAAGTACAAAGCTTGAGATTGTTTGGACTGTAATCCCATTTCTAATTATTATTGCATTAACGATTCCGACTGTAAAAACAATTTATGCATTAGAGGATATTCCAGAGGATTATAAAGATCAAGATCCTATTGTAATTAATGTAACTTCTGCAGACTGGAAGTGGATTTTTAGCTATCCAGAAGAAGGAATTGAAACAGTCAACTATGTAAATATCCCTGCTGGTGTACCAGTGGAGTTTAAATTAACTTCTGCTGGAACAATGCAATCATTCTGGATTCCTGCATTAGCTGGCCAGAAGTACACAATGTATGGGGCTGAAACAGATCTTTATGTTGTGGCTGATAACCCAGGTAGTTATGAAGGGCAAAATACAAGCTTTAACGGTAAAGGCTATGCGGAGATGAAATTTGAAGTTGAAGCAAAAACTTTAGCGGACTATGATGAATGGGTAGATGAAGTAAAAGAAACTGCCCCTGAATTAACTGAGGAAAAATATAAAGAAATTATTAAGCCGACACATTTAGGCCGTATGACTTTCTCTAATACTCATTTAGAGTGGATTGATCACGGGAAAGGTGGAGACTCAAACTATTATTTAAATCCTGAGCTATATCGAGTTCATGGATATCCAGGTAAAACTTTTGAAAAGAACGAAGAGTCAAACGGGGGTGAAGAGGATGCACATTAAGTGGGAAGATATCGTTATTACTGGTGATCCCCTCATATTATCTGCTCAAATAGGTATTACGCTAACAATGCTTGCCATTGTAGTTGGTGTCACCTATTTTAAGAAATGGCAATATCTATGGGATGAATGGATAACAACGGTTGATCACAAAAAAATCGGTATTATGTATATTATCGTAGCCGTATTAATGTTCTTCCGTGGTGGAGTAGATGGTTTGATGATGAAATATCAAACCTCAGCACCTGAAATGGATTTTTTAGATGCACAGCATTACAATGAAGTATTTACAACACACGGTGTTATCATGATTCTTTTTATGGCGATGCCGGCGTTGATTGGACTAATGAACGTAGTAATTCCTTTACAAATTGGTGCACGTGATGTTGCATTCCCACAATTAAATGCATTAAGCTTCTGGCTAACATTTAGTGGTGCAATGTTATTCAATATTTCTTTCGTAATTGGTGGATCACCTGATGCAGGATGGACATCCTATTTCCCTCTTGCTGGGAAAGAATTTACGCCAGGGGTTGGAAATAACTTCTATGCCATTGCCTTGCAGATTGCAGGTATAGGTACGTTAATGACAGGTATCAACTTTGTTGTTACGATCCTAAAAATGCGTGCAAAAGGGATGACATTAATGAAAATGCCAATGTTCACTTGGACTTCATTAATTACAAACGTTATTATTGTATTTGCATTCCCAATCTTAACTGTTGCACTAGCATTAATGACATTTGACCGTTTATTCGGAACACATTTCTTCACGATTTCCGGTGGAGGAAATGCGATGTTATGGAATAACTTATTCTGGTTATGGGGACATCCTGAGGTTTATATCGTAATCTTGCCTGCTTTCGGTATGTTCTCAGAAGTAATTGCGACTTTCTCAAGAAAACGTCTATATGGTTATAATTCAATGATTATATCTATTGTAGGTATTGCTATCTTAAGTATGGTTGTATGGGTTCACCATTTCTACACGATGGGGTCTGGACCTGTTGTAAACTCTGTATTCTCGATTACGACAATGTTAATTGCAGTTCCGACTGGGGTTAAGATTTTCAACTGGTTATTTACAATGAGAAAAGGGCGAATTCAATTTACAACAGCTATGCTATGGTCGCTTGCATTTATTCCAACCTTTACAATTGGTGGGGTAACTGGAGTTATGCTTGCAATGGCTGCAGCAGACTATCAATATCATAATACATTATTCTTAGTAGCTCACTTCCACTATGTATTAATACCAGGTGTAGTGTATGCAGTATTTGCTGGTTTCTATTACTGGTGGCCAAAAATGTTCGGTTATGCTTTAAATGAGCGTTTAGGAAAATGGCATTTCTGGTTATTTAATATTGGTTTTAACGTAACATTTATGCCAATGTTCTTCTTAGGTTTACAAGGAGCAGTAAGACGTTCTTATACTTTCTCTGCAGAATCTGGATTTGCACCATTGTTCATGCTTTCCGCAATCGGATCTCTTATTCTTGCTGCGGGATTTGCAGTACTTGTTTATAACATTTACTATAGCACTCGTTATGCAGATAGAAAGATTTCAACAGATCCATGGGATGCAAGAACATTAGAATGGCATACAGCTTCTCCAGTTCAGCCATATAACTTCGCTATCACTCCAGAAGTAAAAGCATTAGATGCATTCTGGTATATGAAGAAAAATAAAGAAGGCTTAGTTTTAAAAGAAGAAGAGTTAGAAGAAATACACATGCCGAGCAACTCTTGGTTGCCATTCTATATGTGTGCAATATTTGGTGTAGTTGGTTTCTTACTAGTATTTGAATTGTTTATTCCAGCTGCAATCTGTAGTTTAGGTATTTTTGTTGGCTTAATAATTCGTTCTTTTGATTATGACGAAGGTTACCATATTAAACTGGATGTTATTAAGAAAACGGAACGTGCATGGAGAGGTGAGAAATAATGGCAAAAGTCGATAAGTCTTTACCACTAGAATATCAGACAGAGCAAAGCCGTTTAAATATTCTAGGCTTCTGGATCTTCCTTGGTGCGGAGGTTGTATTATTCGCTACCTTGTTTGCAGCCTATGGATCTTTAAAGGATAACTTTGCAGGCGGGCCTACTCCAGCTGAATTATTTAAATTAAAAGATGTCATGATTGAAACACTTTTACTATTAACAAGTAGTTTCACTTGTGGGATTGCCATATGGTATATGCGTCGCCAGAATTTAAAAGGATTATTAACTTGGTTAATTATCACTTTGGCATTAGGTGCAGGGTTCGTTTTTGTGGAAGTAAATGAGTTTATTCATTATGTACATGAAGGTGCAACAATGCAGACAAGTGCATTCCTTTCTTCGTTCTTTGTATTGCTTGGAACGCATGGATTGCACGTATCCATAGGTATTGGCTGGGCAATATTAATTATTATTCAATTAATGAAGCATGGTTTAACACCAACAACAGCTCGTAAGACATTTATTATAAGTTTATACTGGCACTTCTTAGACGTTGTGTGGATTTTCATCTTCACATTCGTTTATCTTGCTAGAATGGGAGGGTAATTAAAGATGGCAAAAAATCATGAAAATGAAAAATTTCCAATTGGTCATATTGCAGGTTTTATTGTTTCTTTATTACTTACCTTCGCAGCTGTAGGAGCTAAGTTATATACAGATCTTCCAATGATAACTGTTATGTGGATTATCGGTGCATTGGCTGTCATTCAAGCCATTCTTCAACTGTTTATGTTTATGCATCTTACAGAAGGAGAAGGACAAGTACAAACTATAAATATCGTTTATGCTTTCTTCTGCGCAATCGTAGTAGCAGGAGGAACTATTTGGGTAATGACATCAGGACATGTGCATTACTAATAAAGCGTTATGTGAAAGAGGTCTCCATTGGAGGTCTCTTTTTTTTGCATTCGAGCGGAACGGAACGACAGCATGCTTAATTAAGTATTTTTATGGTGATGCTAAACCATGACAAAGTAACTAGGTAATCAGCATCATTCTTTTTTAAATTTTGTGATAAATCTATCAGGTCTTTGAAAAAGCATTGACGAGCTGGAAAAAGATGATAAAATAAAGAAAGAATCTAAATGATAATGAAAATCATTTACGACTAAGTAGGGGAGTGAGGAAAGAGAGTAGTATTACTCAATAGCATGATGAAAATAAAGTATTTATTTATATTGTTAATAGTCTTATCTACCATCTCCCTATTTGTTGGAGTCATTGATATTCACCCAAAAAATATTTTTCATTTAACAGCAGATCAAAAAGAAATTCTTTTGATTAGCAGATTTCCACGCCTAATCAGCATTATCATTGCCGGCGTTAGCTTAAGCATTTGTGGCCTCATTATGCAGCAAATATCGAGAAATAAATTTGTTTCTCCTACGACAGCTGGTACGATGGACTGGGCAAGGTTGGGGATATTGGTCGCTCTAATGCTTTTTACAGGGGAGAGCCCGATTATAAAGATGACAATCGCATTCGTATTTGCACTTGGTGGTACATTTTTGTTTATGCGAATACTGAATATGATTAAATTCAAAGATGCTATCTTTATTCCATTAATTGGTCTAATGCTTGGAAATATTGTAAGTTCCATTACCACTTTTTTTGCGATGAAATATGATTTAATACAAAATATGTCTTCATGGTTGCAAGGAGATTTTTCCTTGATCATGGCAGGGAGATACGAGCTTCTTTACATAAGTATTCCGGTAGTAATTATTGCCTATCTATATGCTAATAAATTTACGATTGCTGGAATGGGTGAAGACTTTTCCATTAATCTTGGACTAAATCACAAAAGAGTGGTGAATATAGGATTAATCATCGTTGCACTAGTATCTTCTGTTGTATTACTGACAGTAGGAATGATTCCATTTCTTGGCCTAATTATTCCAAATATTGTTTCTTTATACCGAGGAGATAATTTAAAAAACAGCTTAACGCATACAGCATTACTTGGCGCAGTATTTGTATTATTCTGTGATATTCTGGGTAGAGTGATTATTTATCCATATGAAATTTCGATTGGTGTGATGGTTGGAGTCATCGGAAGTGGTATCTTCCTGTATTTACTTTTAAGGAGAAAGACTTATGAAGCAGCCTAAGATAAAACTTATTGTACTGGCCATTATAGCGATTCTACTAATTACTATATTCATGTTAATCAAAGTCAGTAGCAATAATTGGGAATACGTCATTCCACGCAGAGCCATAAAAATTGTAGCCATTCTTTTAACTGGTGGCTGCATTGCCTTTACTTCGATGGTATTTCAAACCATTACAAATAACCGAATATTAACGCCAAGTATTTTAGGGTTAGATTCCCTTTATCTATTTATTCAAACCGCTGTTGTTTTCCTTTTTGGCTCAAGCACGATGACGATGATGAATAGCAACATAAACTTCTTAGTGTCTGTTGTATTAATGGTTCTTTTTTCAAGTATCCTTTATAAGCTTTTCTTTAATAGAGAAGACCAAAACATTTTATTATTACTGTTAATTGGAATTGTAATGGGGAGCTTTTTCTCTAGTGTTTCATCCTTTATGCAAGTATTAATTGATCCAAATGAGTTTCTGATTATTCAAGATAAAATGTTTGCAAGTTTTAATAATATAAATACCAATATTTTAACGATCAGTCTTATTATTGTAGCAGTAGTGTCTATCTATGTTACAAGATATAGTCGCTTCTTTGACGTCATGTCTTTAGGAAGAGATCAGGCTATTAACTTAGGGATTGATTATGAGAAGGTAGTGCGCAATATGTTAATTGTAGTATCTATCCTTGTATCTGTTGCGACGGCATTAGTTGGTCCAATTACCTTTCTCGGGTTACTGGTTGTCAACTTAGCTCGTGAGTTTTTGAAAACATATAAGCACAGTACCTTGATTACTGGATCTATTCTATTGAGCATTATTTCTTTAGTTGGTGGGTTACTGATTGTAGAACGAGTATTTACATTTTCAACAACTATCAGTGTGATCATTAACTTTGTAGGTGGAGTGTATTTTATCTATTTATTACTAAAGGAGAGAAGAGCATGGTAGAGGTAAAGAACATTACGAAACAATATGGTGGGAAAAAAGTGCTTGATAATGTTTCTCTTTCTGTAGAAAAAGGAAAAATCACTTCTTTTATTGGACCGAATGGCGCTGGGAAAAGTACATTGCTTTCTATTATTAGTCGCTTAATTAAAGCAGACAGTGGAGATGTCATTATAGATGGCCAGCATATTGATAAAGCAAAAAGCAATGACCTTGCAAAGAAAATTTCTATATTAAAACAAGCAAACAATATCAATCTTCGCTTAACAATAAGAGAGCTTGTAAGCTTTGGGAGATTTCCTTATTCACAAGGAAAACTGACAGACTTAGATGAAAAAATGGTAGATGAAGCCATTAAGTATATGGAATTAGAGGATATGCAGCATAAATACTTAGATCAGCTAAGCGGTGGACAAAAGCAAAGAGCTTATATCGCAATGGTAGTTGCCCAAGATACAGAATATATCCTTTTGGATGAACCGCTAAATAATTTAGATATGAAGCACTCTGTGCAAATTATGAAAGTGCTAAGAAGATTAGTAGAAGAGCTGGGAAAAACGGTAGTAATTGTTATCCATGATATTAATTTTGCATCTGTTTATTCAGATAATATCGTAGCATTAAAGAATGGCAAAATCGTCAATGATGGACCAGCTAAAAAGATAATCAATCGAAAAGTATTAAAAAGCATTTATGAAATGGATATGCAAATTGAGGAAATTAATAATCAACGAATATGCGTTTATTTTGCATAGAAAAAGATTCTGCCTATTGATAAATGATTGGTTCATTGTAGAAAAGAAGCTAATGGTGGAAGAAAAATAGAAAGGGGGCAGTGTAATTATGGCTGACTTAACTAAGTCCCTTCGCCAGAAGAAACCATAATAACACTACCATTAGAATTAGCAAAATCCCTAATCATTCTAGGAAAATGAGGAAGGAAAGATGCTAATAATACCTTATCATAGGGTATTCTGTCTTTAAATGCAATGTATTCAATTTAATTTATATATTAAATTTATAGAGGTGTTTATCGAATGAAGAAAAAGCTTTCCCTATTATTATTAACATTCGTTCTTGCAGTATTAGCTGCATGTGGCAATACAGAAAAATCAAATGCAGAAGCAGATTCAAGTAAGAATAGCGAAGAGCCGGCAGAAATTAAAGTAACCCATGAATTAGGGGAAGACACAGTTCCGGTCAATCCTAAGAAAGTTGTAGCTTTTGATTTTGGAGTTTTAGATACATTAGAAAAATTAGGAATAGAAGTAGCGGGTGTTCCACAAGCAAACATTCCCCCATATCTTTCTAAATATGAAGATTCAAAGTATGCAAATGTAGGAAGTTTAAAGGAACCAGATTTTGAAGCAATTAGTGAATTATCACCAGATGTTATTTTTATCTCTGGAAGACAGTCAGCTGCTTATGAAGAATTGAAAAAAATTGCTCCAACTGTATATGTCGGTGTTGATACAACAGACTATATGAATTCATTTAAGCATAATATGAATCTTATTGGCGATATTTTTGATAAGAAACAAGAAGTGGCAGATGAACTAGCAAAAATTGAGGAGGATATTGCTGCCATTAATGAAAAAGCAAAAACGATAGATGGTAAATCATTAATCGTATTAGTAAATGACGGAAGCTTAAGTGCTTATGGGAAAAACTCTCGGTTCGGGATTATTCATGATGTATTAGGCTTAGCTCCAGCAGATGAAAATATTGAGGCATCTACACATGGACAAAAGGTTACATTTGAATATCTAGCAGAAAAAAATCCAGCTTACTTATTTGTCATTGATAGAGGAGCAGTTGTTGGTGGAGAATCTTCAGGTGAGAAGACGCTTGATAATAAGTTAGTAAATGGCATTGATGCAGCTAAAAATGATCATATTATCTATCTAGATCCAAATTACTGGTACCTATCAGGCGGAGGACTGCTATCAACAAGTGAAATGGTAAAAGAAATTTCAGAAGCGATTTCAGAATAAAGAAGGAGAATCCAGTAAGTATGCTACTTGCTGGATTCTTTTTTGTGTAAGGATAAAACAATTTTGCAAGGATATAGAACCATTTTCAAAAGATAAAAATGCTAGCTGATAGTTGCTTTTTTAGCGACTTCCATCCAAAATAAAAGAAAGATGGGAAGATTTCATCGAATAGGAGGATCTACATTTTATGACGATTAGATTTGGAATCATCGGCACGAATTGGATTACAGAATCTTTTATTGAGGCGGCTAGTGAAATAGCAGACTTTCAATTAACAGCGGTATATTCTAGAACGGAAGATAAAGCAAAAACGTTTGCTGATAAGTATCGGGCAGATTATACATACACAGATTTAGAAGAAATGGCAAAAAGCGATACAATCGATGCTGTATATATTGCTAGTCCTAATGCCTATCATGCAGAACAGGCTATCGTTTTTTTGAAAAATAAAAAGCATGTTTTAACAGAGAAAGCGATGGCTTCTAATGCACGTGAAGTGAGACAGATGATGGAGGTTGCCAAGGAAAATAATGTCTTATTAATGGAAGCATTAAAAACAACTTTCCTTCCTAACTTTCAAGTTATTCAAAAGAATTTACATAAAGTCGGAAAAATCCGTCGTGCATTTGTAAGCTATTGTCAGTATTCTTCACGATATGATGCTTATAAAGAAGGAACGGTATTAAATGCATTTAAGCCAGAATTATCAAATGGATCACTAATGGACATTGGTGTTTATTGTCTTTATCCAATGGTAGCTCTGTTTGGAAGGCCAGAGGAAATTAAAGCAAATAGTTTCTTACTAGATTCAGGGGTAGATGGAGAAGGAAGCATCATTTTAAGCTATTCTGATATGGATGTACTATTGATGTATTCAAAAATCACCAATTCCTATATTCCATCCGAAATTCAAGGGGAAGAAGGAAACATATTAATTCAACAATTCAGCACACCTACAAAGGTAGAATTTATCCCGCGTAAAGGGGAAAAAGAGGATCTGACGGTTTCACAAAAGCCAGCTTCGATGTATTATGAGGCGAAGGAATTTATTGAATTGATTAAAGCGGGGAAAATAGAATCTTCTGTGAACACTTATGATGTTTCTTTAACGGTCATGGAAATTATGGACGAGGTAAGAAAGCAAACAGGAGTTGTTTTTCCAGCAGATAAACAGTAAATAAGCAAATAAATCTAGTCATTCATAAGGAGAGAAGATTCATGACATTATATGGTGCGATTGAAGCAGGCGGAACAAAATTTGTCTGTGCAGTAGGAGATGCAAAAGGGGAAATTAAAGAACGAATTTCCATTCCAACGACGACCCCTGAAGAAACAATGCCAGAGGTAATTGCCTTTTTTAAAAGGTTTCCTATTGAAGCAATTGGAATCGGGTCATTTGGTCCAATTGATGTGGATAAAAATAGTCCTACTTATGGAAATATCACAACTACGCCTAAACTAGCTTGGAAGGACTATTCATTATTAAAAGCAATAGAGGATGAATTTTCTGTTCCAACTGGTTTTAATACAGATGTAAATGTTGCTGCGCTAGGAGAGGCAAAGTTAGGTGCTGCTAAAGGAGTAGATAATTGTTTATATATTACCATTGGTACAGGCATTGGTGCTGGTGCGTATGTTAATGGCGAATTATTGCAAGGTTTGACACATCCAGAAATGGGACATATTTTAGTCAGAAGACATCCAGAAGATATGTACAAAGGGAGATGCCCATACCATGCAGATTGTTTAGAAGGGTTAGCTGCAGGACCAGCAATTGAAGAAAGATGGGGCGAGAAGGCTATTCATTTAAGTGACAAGGAAAGTGTATGGGAAATGGAGGGCTATTATATTGCACAGGCACTCATGCAATATATCCTTATTCTATCCCCTAAAAAAATCATCCTTGGCGGAGGTGTTATGAATCAGGAGCATGTGTTAACACATGTATATCGCCATTTGAGCGAACTTTTAAATGGGTATGTTTCCTATCCAGAAGTCCAAGACAAGATGAATGAATATATTGTTAGACCAGGATTAGGAGATAATGCCGGCATCACAGGAGGGCTACTTCTCGCAGAAAAAGTATTGGAAGAAAGTAAGGCAGAAGTTAACTAAATAAGTTAATTTAGTAGACCATTTAAAGGAGGAATCTTTTAGATGGTCTTTTTTGTGTCTATGTACAAATGTCTTTTTTAAAATATGAACGAACTATTTCCTAACCTTTAACAATCCATTAAATAGGAAGGTAAGCTATTGCTTCTATTAGTAAAAGCGGCTTTAATTAGTAAAAAGCAGATAAAATAGGAGAGTACTTATGGATATTTTAGTAATAGAAGATAATAAAAGTGTTTGTTCCATGCTGGAAATGTTTTTTATGAAGGAGGGCTTTCAGGTAACCTTTCTTTCTAACGGCTTGGAAGGATATAAACATTTGAAGCAAAATAAATATGATATGATTATTTTAGACTGGATGCTTCCAGATTTAGATGGTATAACAGTTTGTCGCAAAATAAGAGAAACAGATAAAGAGACACCTATTATTATGTTAACAGCAAAGGATGGGGAATCAGATCAAGTACTTGGGCTAGAAATGGGAGCAGATGATTATGTTACAAAGCCCTTTAGTCCACTAGCCTTAATTGCAAGAATAAAGGCAATTTGGAGAAGAAAGTCTAATGAAGAAGATGGAAGCGGAAATGCAATTATTAAAGTAAATAAAGAAACGAGAGAAGTATTGATTGATGATCGACCAATATTGGGATTAACACCAAAAGAATTTGATTTACTTTCATTCTTTGTTCAGCACCCTAAACAAGTGTTTTCCAGAGAACAGATATTACAGCAAGTATGGGGATTTCAGTTTTATGGAGATGATCGTACGGTTGATGTCCATATTAAAAGACTCAGAAGAAAAATAGGAAGAGATAGTCAGCCCTTTTTACATACAGTATGGGGTGTAGGATATAAATTCGATGAAACGGTGGTAGTACATGAGAATTAAATACATCTATCAGCAGCTAATAAGTCATTTAAGTGTCATTCTGGTGGCACTATTAGTATTAAGCTTGGTTTTTTCCCATTATATAGAGAAATTAGTATTTTCGATGAAAGCAGATGAATTACAGGGCTATGGATATAATATTGTTCAAGATGTTCAAGGAGCGGATCTATGGTCTGCTTCCACGTATTCAACTTTATTACGTTATTCCGAAGAGCTGAAGGGGACAGGAATAACGATAGGCATATTTAATACACAACGAAACCGGATTTGGTCTTTCGGAAAAGATTTGGATATCAATATTACTACGGCAGAGTGGGATGAAATAAAAGACGGAAGTAGCACGGTTATTAAGCCTAGTACAAGAAGAGGAGATCAAGAGGTAGCACTTGTTGCGATTCCATACTCTGTTAATGATGTTGTTGTGGGTGGAATTATTTTAACATCTCCTCTTGTAGAATCGAAAGAAATGATTCAAGAAATTAATCGCTATTTGATTTATATTCTCTTCTTAGTTTTTGCAATTGCTTTATTAATGAGTTTCATTTTTTCAAGGGTGCATGTTAAGCGGATAAAAAAGCTCCAGGAAGCTACAAGTCATGTTGCAGAAGGGGATTATAGTGTAAAAGTATCATCCTCTACTTTTGATGAGATAGGGGAACTAGGTCAAGATTTTAATCAGATGGTAGATAGACTAAGAGAATCAAAAGAAGCAATAGATGCGTTAGAAAATCGGCGCCGACAATTTATGTCTGATGTTTCACACGAATTAAAGACTCCTTTAACAACGATAAGCGGCGTGATTGAGGGCTTAAATAATAATATGATACCAGAAAATGAGCGGGATAAAGGACTCAAACTAATTAGCCAAGAAGCAAAAAGACTTATCCGGCTAGTAAATGAAAATCTTGATTATGATAAAATTCGCTCCAATCAGATTGTTTTAATGAAGGAATTCATTTCCCTTGAAGAAGTTTTGGAGATTATTTATGAGCAGCTATCCTTTCTAGCAGAGGAAAAGGATGTAAAAATCTATGTAGAAGTCGATCACGATGCGGTAATTTATGCAGATTATGATCGTTTAATCCAAATCTTAATGAACATTACGAAGAATAGCATTCAGTTTACTGAAAATGGAAGCATTTGGCTGAGTGGCCGAATGGAATCCGACAGAACAATCATTGAGGTTAAGGATACTGGCATTGGAATAGATGCGCATGAAATAGAAAATATTTGGAAGAGATTTTATAAAGCAGATCTCTCAAGGACGAATAATCCATATGGAGAATTTGGACTTGGTTTATCGATTGTTAAACAATTAGTGCAGTTCCATGAAGGGGATATTCAAGTAACGAGTGAAAAAGGGAAAGGAACAACCTTTACCATTTTCTTTCCACTTCCACAGGAAAAGTGACGGTGCTAAATTCATTTGTATAGCATAGGCTGAATGGGGCTCATTGTTGCGAGTCACTTAAGTTCTAATATCCACTTAGCAGAAAAGCTAGAGATTAGTACTCAAAGGATATTTAGGAGGAATGGAATTGTTCCGAAATTCTTCTATGTCTTTTCAAATTTTGTTCATAATTTATTCATATATATTGGTTACTATGTATGTATAAAGACGTTAATTGAAATGAAAAGAAAATAAATTAATGGAAATAATTGTTCGAAATTAGAAATAGGAGGAGAACAAAAGATGAGTGATTATGAAAAAAGAAATGAATGGGAGAAAGAACTGCCAGAAGATAATCAACTGAACTTAAATACAGATGATTCTTCTGAAAAGAAGCAAGAACAAGCAAATGAGGAGGAGCCAAAACTTAAAGAGGAAACAGATATGCGACAAGAATCAGAACAGCCTATTTTATCTTCTGATATAGATGAACATATCCGTCTTGATAAAGAAGAGATGGAGGAAGTGAAAGCTACGGAACAAGCAATCGCAAGTTCAACTGAAGAAGGTAGAACAGAAAGAGCCCAATTCAATAGTAAAAAAGGTAATTCAAAAGCAAAAGGTTTCTTCTCTTTGTTGGCAGCAGGTATAGTAGGTTCCGCCTTAACTTTTTTTACAATTCCATATACTGATTTGTACAATGATTCTTATGATAAGCTGGAAAAGCAAGTGTCTGAGCTTTCTACTAAAGTGGAAAGCAAGCAAACAGGAGCCATTACAGCCAATACAACAGCCAATACAACAACTAGTGATGGGACAGTAGCTATTGCTGATATGGTAGAAGCTTCTTCTAAAGCAATCGTTGGAATTGAAAACCTTCAACAGCAACAGTCAAATCCATTTTCAGAAGAATCCAGTGATGTGGAGTCTGGGTCAGGTTCTGGCATAATTTTCAAAAAGGATGATCAGTATGCATATATTGTAACAAATAACCATGTTATTGAAGGGGCAAATTCATTAGAAATCTCTCTATATAGTGGAGAGAAAACGGATGCAAAATTGATTGGCGCAGATGCTTTAACCGATTTAGCTGTCGTAAGAATTGATGCCAAATATGCAACAGATGTCATTAATTTTGGAGATTCTTCTACACTAAGACCTGGAGATCAAGTATGGGCAATTGGTAATCCCCTTGGCTTAGAGCTATCTAGAACGGTAACACAAGGAATTGTTAGTGCGGTAGAACGAAGCATAACGGTTAATACATCTGCAGGCGATTGGGAATTCAATGTAATCCAAACAGATGCAGCGATAAATCCTGGTAATAGCGGAGGAGCTCTTATTAATTCTTCAGGAGAGGTAATAGGGATTAACAGTTTAAAAATTGCTGATTCTGGTGTAGAAGGATTAGGATTCGCAATCCCAAGTAATGATCTTATACCAATAGTAAATGATATTATTGAAAAAGGAAAAGTAGAGCGACCATATCTTGGGGTAGGATTAGCGAGCTTAGAGGAAGTTCCTAGAATGTATTTACAAGACCTACCAAACGAGGTTTCAGAAGGAGTAATGATTACAAATATTGATTCGAATTCTGCTGCTGCAGAGGCGGGCTTAAAAGTACAAGATGTGATTGTCTCTATTGATGGGAAAAAAATCACGAATTCAACCGATTTGCGTAAATATCTTTACACAGAAGTGAAAGTAGGAGACAAAGTCGAGTTAGAATTCTATAGAGATGGTAAATCGCAAAAAGTGGAATTAACATTAACAAGTAATAATACAACAAGTTAATCGACACGTTTCATGTGAAACATAAAAAAATTGTCGAAAAAATTCCATCTTATTTTAAAGGTAGGATGGAATTTTTTTAAATCTGTTAATAATTTCGTCATAATTATATGATAATATAATGTAAGAGTTATAATGGGGATATGCTCGTTATATCCAAAATTTTGTGCAGAGAGGATTTTAGCTTAATATGAAAAATAAAAAGGTTCTTATTCCTATTTTAGCGGTAGTACTAGTAGCGTTAATAATAGGAGCGGTTTATTTAACACAGCGAAGTGAAACGGTTGCAACAGTAGATAAGGAAAAAATTACGCAAGAACAATTAAATGAAGAGCTAAATAAGCAATATGGCGCAAGTGTATTAAGTATGATGATTTCTAATAAAGTTGTAGATCTGGAAGCTGATAAGGAAAAAGTGAAAGTAACTGATAAAGAAATCCAAGCAGAATTGGATAAGATGGTTGAACAATACGGTGGACAAGATACCTTTAATACATTATTAGCTCAAAATGGATTAACAGAAGATGTGTTTAAAGAGCAAATTGAGCAAAATTTAAAAGTAACAAAAATTCTTGAGCCTTCTATCGAAATCACAGATGATGAGATTAAAACATACTTTGAAGACAATAAAGAAAGTTTAGACACACCAGAGCAAGTAGAAGCAAGCCATATTTTAGTAGAAGATGAAGAAACAGCTAAAGAAGTGAAGAAGAAGCTAGATGAAGGTGGAGACTTTGCTGAATTAGCGAAAGAATATTCAACCGATACACAAACAAAAGAGAGTGGTGGAGAATTAGGTTATTTCTCTTCAGGACAAATGGTTGAAGAATTTGATAAAGCTGCTTTCGCTATGGATGTAGATGAAATTAGTGATCCAGTGAAAACAGATTATGGATATCATATTATTAAAGTTACTGGCAAACAAGAAGCAAAAGAAGCAACATTAGAAGAGTCAAAAGATCAAATTAAAGAAACATTATTAGATCAAAAAGTACAAGAGCAAGCTAGCACTTGGTTATCGGAGGCAACTGCAAAATATAAGATTGAAAATAAATTAGAAGCTGATGCTGAGTAAATAAAGAGGTTGTGACATAAGTGTCCTAGCCAAAAATTAGAGCCAAACAATTACACGAAAATTTTCGTATAGTTGTTTGGCTTTTTTATGAGCTTTTTTTAATAAAGTGGACTAATATCAACATTCGCAGGCAGCTCAAATGGGTTCTTACCATTGATATGATCAAAAAATAATATCCCATTTAAATGATCTATTTCATGCTGAAAAACGATTGCTTCATAATCCTTCAATTTAATTTTTACTTCTTCCCCATTAATAGTATAAGCTCGAACGGTTATTCTTCGGTAGCGCGGAACATAGCCTACGATTGGTCGATCAATGGAAAGGCAGCCTTCGCTTTCCGGTATAAAGGTCATGGCAGTAGAATGACTAATTATTTTTGGATTAATGAGCATAAATTCCAACGGTTCGCCATGTTCTTGTTTTATATATGCGGCAAACATTCGTTTATTTAATCCAATTTGATTAGCTGAGAGGCCAACACCAGCCCGTAATTGATATTTTTCTGATAGGACAGGATCCTGACTATTTTTCAAGTATTGCAACATGCATTCAAGCTCTTCTCGATCCTCTTTCGTAGGAGGAATCGTAACTTCTTTTGTTTTTTCCCGAAGGATGGGGTCGCCTTCTCTTACGATATCCTCCATTTTTATGATGTAATCTTTTGTAAATTTACTCATGTAATAACTCATCTCCACAAATATTGTATATAAGTAAAATAGCAGAAGGTAGTTAGTATGTCTATTCGTAAAGCATATAAGTAGGTAAATTTGAGTTTTTTGATGGAAAGGTTCTAGCAACAAAACGGTGATAATTTTAGTAGAAAGCTTACATATAAAACAATGAACAGGAAAGGATATAAAAGATATAAAATAATTATCTAAAATGGAAAGGAAGAATAAAATGAAAAAAATGATGCTAATAATGCTAGCTTTTGTAGTAGCATTAACAGGCTTTGGTTCATTGACTAGTGCAGCTCCATCCCTGGCAACACCAGACAAAAAGGAAATATCTCAAGAAGATACACAGTTTTTAAAAGAAATGGCAAAAAGTCTTGGCATTAAAACAGAAGGAAAAGATCCTATTGCAATAAAAAAAGAAATTCATGAGGTATTAATAAAGAAAGAGGCAGAAAAATTAGGAATCAAAACAGAAGGAAAAGATATACAAAAGATAGCGATGGAAGTACATACTGCTCACTTAAAGGAAGAAGCAAAATCGCTTGGAATTAACACAGAAGGAAAAGATGGCAAAACATTGATGAAAGAAGTATTTGAGGCGAAAATTTCGAAAAAGGCTAAAGAGTTAGGAATCGATACAAAAGGAAAGAATATGCAGAAATTGGGTAAAGAGGTTCACGAAAAAATGATTATGGTGGAAGCAGAAAAGCTGAAGATCAAAACAGAAGGAAAGGATTTAAAGCAAATTGCTGATGAGATAAGAGATTCACAAATTATTAGTAAAGCGAAAGAGCTAGGGCTAGATACGAAAAATAAGGAGCCAAAAGAATTATTAAAGGAAATGATGATTAAGCATCCTGAGGAAGTGAAAAAGTTAAAGCTATTTCCATCATATGGGCAACATTTCATGTTTAAAAAGCACCATAAAATGAAACGAGAAGACTAAAAATCAAGCGGAAAAATCACTTATAATGTCAGGTGGTTTTTCTTTTTTATTTATACGTTCTATATATTGAACATATAAACAGGTTACAATTTTTCAAAATTTGGGAAAAGAATAGAAAAAACCAATAATATACAATGTTTGGGCAAAAGGATATTTTCTCCAAAAAAATAGGAAAGGTGACTAAGTGTTCAATATATTGAAATGAATCCTTTGACCTATTAACATACAGAGTTTTGAAACGTTTTATCTATTTTTCAAAAAAAAATAGATAAATACATGTTATTTTCCTGAAGGATTAGTATGCTTAAATTAGCAGACTTAATCAGTAATAATTTATTAATTGAAAATTTACACAAAAATTTTCATAGAAATAGGAAGTAATTATTTAAGGGAAAGAAATCTGTTAAGTACCTGCAGTAAAATGGGAGTAATAGGAGGAATAAAGATTGAAACAATATTCCAAACTACGAATTACGGAAAAAGATGATAATATTTATAAGGCACTGTGTGATTTGTATAAGGAAAAAGGGGAAAAAGTAGGGATTGGACCTACTGAGATTGGAATAAGAGTTGGAAGAGATTCTTATGATGCTTCTGCGTATTGCAATGCATCTTTAAAAAAGCTAATTCATTTCAAAAAAATAGAAAAAGTAGATAGTGGAAAATACATACCAATCGATTAAAAACAGCTGTAGGAAAAACGAGTAAGAGGGAATTTTTCTTAAAAGGGTACCATGGGATAATTGGAGGCGTTATTATTCATAATTTATGGATAATCTCATCGACAACGTTCTTAGAGTGGTAACCTAATTAAGGGGAATTCTTTTTTGTTTTTTGGGAAATTAATCTAACTAGAAAGTTGCTAAGTATGTATTTTTTTGTAAATAAAAAATGATGAAATACAACAAAAAATGATTGCATGTTATACAAAGTATTGTATAATAATTGGGTAAATGTAAACTTTAAGTTTATAAATACCAAACTTTTGTGTCTTTGTGTTTACTATTTCTAAACAAAAAGTAGGTTGAATGATGGAAATTGGCAAAAAAATAAAAAATTTACGGTTGAAAAAAGGACTTACACAAGAAGAATTAGGGGAACGAACGGATTTAAGTAAAGGGTATATATCCCAGCTAGAGAGAGATTTAAGTTCTCCTTCTATTGAAACGTTTTTTACTATTTTAGAGGTATTAGGATGTACACCAAAAGAATTCTTTGATGATGATGAACGAAAGCAAAAAGTTATATATACAGAGGACGATATCACCGATTTTTTTGATGAGGAAAAAGGCTATCGCATTCAATGGCTAGTACCAGAATCGAATGAAAAGGAAATGGAACCAATCCGGTTATTCTTTTATCAGCATGGAGAATTTAAACAATTTGAACCATCTCTATCGGAAACATTTGCCTATGTAGTGGAAGGCGAAGTATTGCTTAAATTAGGAAAGCAAGAGTATAAGGCAAAAAAAGGGGAATCTATTTATTATCATGCTACAGAAGAACACCAACTAGTGAATTTAGCAGATGGTGTAACAGAATTGATTCTCGTAGTTACCGAATCTTACTTATAAGGAAGGATTTTTTTGCTAATAAAATACTGTTTACTTTAGATTTAGCTGCTTTGTAAACAGAGGGAGCTTTAAAGACGATAAAGGGCTGTCAACAGCAATCTTACAAAATAATAGATAAAGAGGAGAATATTATGTCTGAGCAGCATATTATTCGATTTGAAAATGTAACAAAAAGTTATGATCAAGATACAACTGTTCTAAAGAATGTAAGCTTTGAAATTGAAAGAGGTAAATTTTATACCTTGCTTGGACCATCTGGCTGCGGGAAAACGACTGTTTTACGATTAATTGCCGGATTTATGGAACCTACAGATGGAAATATTTACTTTAATGGGAAGCAGATTAATAAAATTCCAGCCAATAAGAGACAAGTAAATACAGTTTTTCAGGATTATGCGCTTTTCCCCCATTTAAATGTATTTGAAAATGTGGCCTTTGGTCTGCGCATAAAAAAATGGAAGAAGCAAGTAATTGAAAACAAGGTGAAAGAAGCGCTTCGTTTCGTCAATTTAGAAGGCTATGAGAATAGAGAAATCAGTGAAATGTCTGGTGGGCAGAGACAACGTGTTGCTATAGCTAGGGCCATTGTAAATGAACCAGAGATTATTCTTCTAGATGAACCATTATCCGCATTGGATTTGAAGCTTCGCACGGAAATGCAGTATGAACTTAGAGAATTACAAAGAAGATTAGGTATTACCTTCATCTTTGTTACACATGACCAAGAAGAAGCATTGGCGATGTCGGATGAAATCTTCGTTTTAAACAAAGGACGAATCGAGCAAAGTGGAACACCAATAGATATTTATGATGAACCAATTAATCGCTTTGTTGCAGATTTTATCGGTGAATCCAATATTGTTCCTGGATTGATGAAAAAAGATTTTATTGTCCATTTTGGAAGCAAAACGTTTGATTGTGTGGATGGTGGATTTAATGAAAATGAAGCAGTGGAAGTAGTAATTCGCCCCGAGGATTTAGAAATTTCATCTGTTGAGGCAGGAAAGCTAAAGGTAAAAGTAGACTCTCAATTATTTAGAGGAGTCCATTATGAGATTTGTGGCTATGATGAAGACGGAAATGAGTGGCTTGTCCATTCCACAAAGAAAGCTACTGTTGGAACCGAAATTGGTCTTTACTTTGAGCCAGAAGCCATTCATGTTATGCGACTAGGAGAAACAGAGGAAGAATTTGATAAGCGACTAGAAGCGTATGAGGGTGTAGTCAATGAAAAGTAATACAAAATGGTATACTGTCCCATATTATCTTTGGATTGCACTCTTTGTCATTGCCCCAGTTGCACTGGTTGTCTATTATTCATTCTTTGATATTGAAGGGGCATTTACGTTTGAAAATTATCAGAAGTTCTTTACACCTGTTTATTTAAAGATGACATTAAGTTCCTTTTGGTATGCATTTTTAATCACATTCTTTTCCTTGCTAATTGCATATCCTACCGCTTATTTATTGACGAAAACAAAGCATAAGCAATTATGGCTGTTATTAATTATATTACCTTCCTGGATTAATCTTTTATTAAAAGCTTATGCTTTTTTAGGGATATTTGGAACACATGGTGCAGCAAATCAAATGCTGGACTTTCTGGGAATAGGCGAGCAACAGCTATTATTTACAGACTTTAGTTTCCTATTTGTAAGTGTATATATATTTATACCTTTTATGATTCTTCCTATTTTTAATGCATTAGAGAAGTTAAATCCTAGCCTAGTTGATGCTTCCCAGGATTTAGGAGCATCTTCTTGGACGACGTTTAAAAAGGTAATATTCCCACTTACAATAAATGGAGTGAAATCAGGGTGCCAAGCTGTATTTATTCCGGCTTTATCACTATTTATGATTACACGCCTAATTGCAGGTAATCGTGTGATTACATTAGGAACTGCAATAGAACAGCATTTCCTTATTACACAAGATTGGGGAATGGGTTCAACAATTGCTGTATTTTTGATTATTAGCATGATTATTATCATGGTTCTTACAGGGAACAGAAAGAGAGGGGTATAAAAATGAAAAAGCTATCAAAATTATCTGTTCTCTATTTATGTATTGTTTTTGTCATTTTATATGCTCCAATCTTTTATTTAATCTTCTATTCCTTTAATAGTGGAGGAACCATGCATGATTTCGATTCCTTTACATTTGATTGGTATAAAGAACTATTTCAGGATACAAGATTACTAGTGATCGTTTTAAATACGATAATAATTGCCCTTTTATCTGCAGCAATTTCAACCATTATAGGGGTACTTGGAGCGATTAGTATTTCCATGATGAGGAAAAAGGGTCTTCGAAATTCTATTTTATCCTTAAATAATGTTCTAATAGTAAGTCCAGACGTTATTATTGGTGCGTCTTTCTTAATTTTCTTTACTATCATTGGAATTAAACTAGGTTTCTTTTCCGTACTATTATCACATATTGCCTTCTCGATTCCGATTGTTGTCATTATGGTATTACCAAAGCTAGAAGAAATGAGCCCAACTTTAGTTGATGCAGCATTAGATCTTGGAGCAAGTTGGAAGGATGTTCTTACAAAAGTTATCATTCCTTATATCTCACCGGGGATATTTGCTGGATTCTTTATGGCGTTGACATACTCCTTAGACGATTTTGCTGTAACATTCTTTGTAACTGGTAATGGATTTACGACGCTGTCTGTGGAAATCTACTCTTTAGCAAGAAGAGGTATTTCTTTAAATATAAATGCATTATCAACCTTTTTATTCTTATTCACGCTGCTTCTTGTAATTGGCTATTATTTCATTACGCAACGTGTCAATAAAGCTTCGCAAGCGGGGGTGAGAAAATGAAGTCTCTAATTCGCGGATTAATTACTATCTTTGCACTGTCTTTCATTCTTTTATTTATTGTTAATCAATTAAATTCAAGCAGAGGGTATACAAGTGGTAATACATTGACAGTATATAACTGGGGAGATTATATCGATGCAGATTTAATTACTAAATTTGAAGAAGAAACAGGAATTAAGGTTATCTATGAAACCTTTGATTCCAATGAAGCGATGATGACAAAAATTCAGCAGGGAGGAACAAGCTATGATATTGCGATTCCCTCTGAATATATGATTGATAAAATGAAGGAAGAGGATTTATTAATTCCGATTGACCATGCTAAAGTTCCTAATTTGAAAAACATAGATAGTCGATTTATGAATCTATCCTTTGATCCAGACAATAAATATTCGATTCCGTACTTTTGGGGAACAGTTGGAATTGTCTATAATCCAACGATGCTTGGTGGAAAAGAAATTACTTCTTGGAATGATTTATGGGATAAAGATTTAAAAAATGAAATTATGCTTATAGATGGTGCCCGTGAAATTATGGGGATGAGCTTAAATAGCTTGCATTACTCTTTAAATGATAAAGATCATGAGCATTTGAAGGAAGCAAAGGAAAAATTAGATATGTTAACGCCGAATGTAAAAGCGATTGTTGGAGACGAAATTCGAATGCTCATTGAAAATGAAGAAGCATCTATCGGTGTCTTATGGTCTGGAATGGCAGCTGAGATTATGTGGGAAAATGAAGAGGTAGAATATGTTGTTCCAGAAGAAGGCTCTAATCTTTGGTTCGATAATATGGTTATTCCCAAAACGGCAAAGAATGTGGATGGAGCTCATCAGTTTATTAATTTTATGCTGGATGCCCAAAACGCTGCGCAAAATACAGAATATGTTGGCTATTCAACCCCAAACAAGGCAGCGATGGAATTTTTGCCAGAAGACATTACTGGGGATGAGCGCTTCTATCCTGATGAAAAAATGACTTCAAAATTAGAAGTGTATGAGAACCTAGGTCATCGTTCATTAGCGGAGTATAATGATTTATTCCTAGAGTTTAAAATGCATCGAAAGTAAATAATGGAAAGAAAACAGTTCGCTAAACTATAGTGAACTGTTTTTTACTTCTAAAGGGATGTTAATCTGTATCCCCTTTATGTGAAAACAGCTTATTAAACAATTTCTCTACATTTTTGTATGCAACCTGACTATACGGAAAATACTAACGGAAAACAAGGTGGGTTATAAAATGAAAAAAATAATATGGTTCTTGTGTTTTCTTTCCTTTCCGTTAGGGATTTCCGCACAAGAGGTGGATTCCTCTAAGAATCAAGTGAGAAAGGAACTTGCAATCGTTATTGATGATTTTGGTAATAATATGAAAGGAACAGATGAGATGCTCAACTTACCTGTTCCCATTACGGTTGCTATTATGCCTTTTCTTTCCACAAGTAAAGAAGATGCTATTCGTGCACATAAAAAGGGACATGAAGTAATTGTTCATCTGCCATTAGAACCGAAAAAAGGAAAAAAAAGCTGGCTTGGACCTGGTGCTATTACAACAGATTTATCAAATGAGGAAATTAGAAAGCGAGTTAAGGGTGCTATAGAAAGCATTCCTTATGCAGTGGGAATGAATCATCATATGGGGTCAAAGGCAACGGAAGATGAAAGGGTAATGAGAATTATCCTAGAGGAGTGTCATAAGCATAATCTTTACTATTTAGACAGTAAGACAACAAATAAAAGTGTTATAAAAGAGTTAGCAGAGGAACTCCATGTACCTTATTTAGAAAATGATCTCTTTTTTGATCATATTTACACAAATCAGCATATTGCTAAACAAGCTAGTAGGTTAGCCAAAAGGCTAGATAAGGAGCAGGAGTTTATTGCTATTGGCCATGTAGGAATCTCTGGTCCTTCTGTAGTAAGTGTTTTAAAAGAATACATTCCAGTCTATCAAAAGGATGCTGATATTGTACCGCTTTCTACACTAGTAGAAGGCTATGAACTGCTTGATACTGATTTACCATAAGAAAAAGAGCAAAATCATCACGCTATATCGAAATCGATATATAACGCTGATTTGTACTCTCTTAATTAGATTAAACTATGAAACGGGTTTCATAACAATAGCTGTTTTTGAAAAAAATGACAAAATACATGTTGCTTTATAGAAAAAGGAGACAGACCGTTTTTCTAGTCTGCCTCCTTCTTTGCAATGTATTAATTATTTAGAGAATTATCATCATTTGGTTTTTGGATAGATGTTTGATCGATTTTTGTATCTAGTTTATCCAATCTTTTTTTGGCAAAGTCTTTGCCTCCGAGACCAAATGCTAATCCAAATGCTAAAGCAAGTCCGCCTAGGATTAGGATAAAGGCAGAATTCACAATAGAAGATGCTACCCCTAATTGGTCAAGTGCCATAAAAACGGAAATGGTAATGATCGCATATTTTGCAATTACCGGTAAAAGCTTGAAGTGAGCGCCTTGTAAAACACTGCTTAACAATTTCTGGACAAGATAGCCTAACCATAAGCCTACGCCAATGATTACTATTGCAGCGAGAACCATTGGTAAATAAGCAATAACAGCAGTTGATAAGGTTACTAAAAATTCTAGTCCTACTATATTTAATGCCTGTACTGCTAATAAGAAAACAATCAGGATTTGTACGATAGAACCAATAATATTTGAAATACTAGTATTAGGGTTAATTCCCATTTTTCGTACATAAGTATCTAGACTAAGCTTTACCAATAAGGTAACAACCATTTGCTTTACCCATTTTCCTATCCAAATGCCTACTAAGATGAGGATAATGGCAATAGCGATATTCGGAATCATTGTTAATATATCATTTAACATGTTAATAGCTGGCTGGGAGATTCCTTGAATATCTAACTTCTCAAGCGCTGATATAACAGTTGGGATGAGAATGAAAATAAATACAATGTTGCCAATAACAGAAGATAGGCTTACATTCTCTAAAAGCTTGCTTATGCCTAATCGATTAGCTAAAGAATCTGTACCAATTGTTTGTAAGAAGTTTGTTAGAATGGTACGAACAATCTTTGCAACAAACCAACCGACTAAGACGATTAGTGCAGCTGCTAGTAGCTTTGGTAAAAAGGCAAGTATGTTTTGAAGCATATTGGCAAATGGTTCGGAAACACCATATAAATTTAGTGCATCTAATACTGCAGGTAAGAATAACAATAGGACTAAGTAGAAAACAATATTTGCGACTTTATCCATTATATTTTGCGGGTTATTCTTTTCTGTAAGATTCCATTTTTGCAGTTTCTCATGGACCTTTAAGGTAGATCCTGTTTTTTTAATAAGGAATTTTAACCCAGTTGCGATGATCCATGCTACCACAAGAATCAATCCGGCTTTTAGAATATTAGGAATAGCTCCAAGTATAGAGGACAGCATATTCACTAATGGAGAAGTAATAGCCGTTAAATTTAAAATATTAAAGAATAGGGAAAAGACGAAAACCAATAATAAGTAAAACACGATTTTACTAATAATTTTTTCAGATGAATATTTTCGTGGTTTTCCTTCTGGGAAAATTTTATCATCCAATTTTGTTTTCTGTAGTCCTTTATATAGGGCTTTTTCAATAATTTTAGCAACAATCCACCCTATGATTAAAACAACCACAGCTAAAATAAAATCTGGTAGCTTGTCCCAAAAGGAATTCCAATTCCAATTATAGTTCATATCCTTCACTCCTTGTTTTTAATTTATACTACTAATACCCAGCGAGTGAAGGATTAAACGTTGTATATAATAGAGCTTCTAATCAAGAATATATATAAAAAAAGAGAAGAGCTTAATGATAGCCTTCTCATTTAGGGTGCAATATTTTTTGTTAATAGGTTTATTTTAGGGCTTTTTCTTCAAAATCATAAAGGCAATCATTACTACCTACCATGATTAGAATATCTCCTTTAAGGATTACTTCATTTGCCGATGGAGAGACGATTGTTTCTCCTGCTCGCTGGATGCCAATAATTGTACAGCCATATTTTGCACGTACGTCTAAGTCTAAAATGGATTTATTATGTATTTTAGCTGAAGCCACCATTTCGACAATTCCGTGTTCTTTCGAAAGCTGAATATAATCAATCATACTGTCGGAAATAACGTGATGGGCAATTCTTTTTGCCATATCCTGTTCCGGATGAATCACACGGTCAGCACCAATCTTCTCTAAAACACGTTTATGATATACATCTGCTGCTTTTACCCAAACTTGGCTAATGCCCATTTCTTTTAAAAGCATAGTAGTAAGGGTGCTAGATTCTACATCATCTCCAAATGAAACAAAGGCATGATCAAAGTTTCGAATACCGATTTGTGTTAGTGATGCTTCGGTAATATTCGTCATTTGTACGCAGAGTGTAGCGAATGCTCGATATTTTTCCACTTTTTCCAACGACTGATCGATTGCTAATACTTCTGCTCCCATTTTATGAAACTCTTCTACTAAACTGCCACCAAAGCTGCCTAGTCCTATCACTACAAATTGTTTTTTCATACTTACCCTCCTAGGGATGAAAAAATACATACTTTGCCATCATTATACTTTTTTATAGAAAAGAAATAAAATAATTTTTCTTTTTTGATAGGGAAAATAGTATTGGGGAAGAGGGGTTTCCTTCCAAATAAAAACCACTTTTTCGTTAGAAAGAAAAAGTGGTTTAACTATGTTTATTCAGAAAGATACGCTGTTAACATCCATAAATGTTTCTCAATTTTGCCAATTAGATCGACTGCTAAATCATTTGTAATTACATCTTCTAATTCATCTGCATGTTCTGCTAATGCTTTTAATTGTGTGTTAATTTGGCTGTAATCTTCTACTAAAGATTTTACCATTTCGTTGGCAGTTAGTTTCTCTGTACTTTCTTTTAATGTTGAAGTTTCGATAAATTCTTGTAATGTTGAAACAGGTTTTCCACCAATTGCAAGAAGGCGTTCTGCGATTTCGTCTACTGCTTCAGCAGCCTCGTCGTACAATTCCTCAAATTTTTCATGAAGTGTGAAGAAAAAAGGCCCTTTTACATACCAGTGATGTTGATGAAGTTTTGTGTATAATACGCTCCAGTTAGCAATTTGTACGTTTAGTTCTTTTTGTAATTCAACTTTTGTTTGTAATCCCATTTTAACAAACTCCCTTCGATTGATTATATATTAATTATAACAAATATTAATTTAAAATCAATATTTATTTATAATTATTACAATTTATTTTTAAAACAAATGAAAAACGCTTGTCATCTCAATAGGTGAAGGAGGGGGTAGATTTTTACTTTTTATTTTTTGTTGTCCTATAAAAATTTATACCCCAATTAGACCGGAAAGGAAACAAAAGGAAGAAAGAATTCATGAAATGGACATATTTAAAAGAGGATGGGACAAAACTAAATAACTAATCTTTAAAGACGAACAATCTTTAATCCAGCTCTTAAATAAAGCTACTTTATTTTTTAAAAATATAGTTAAGTGTAAAAACTAAGTCGTTCCATTGCGCTACAGACGCACGATGCGCCGGGGAGGAAGCTGAGCCTCCTCGCTGCGCTGCGGGGTCTAAAGCTTCTCTATTTCCCGCAGGAGTCGAGCGACCTCCGCTCCATTTCACTTCGTTTTTAAACATTTTCCAAAAAACAAACACGAACTATAATATAATTATTTTGCATTATAGTTCGTGTTTGTTGTTGGTTTAAATACTTATGTCCCAGCCTCTTAACGGCAAAACATGATTCTCAATTTAAAAAGATAGAGAATTGCTAGAAAACATATAGGACTTATAATGATAACGAATGCTAAAAATGAGTCCCATTGCCATCATATTCGTCATTAATGAGCTACCTCCATAACTAATAAATGGAAGGGGGATGCCTGTTATTGGTAACAACTGTATCGTCATCCCGATGTTTTCGAATACATGGAAGGTTATCATGCTAATCACTCCAACAGTAATATAAATACTGTAAGGATCAGCTGTTTTTAATGCTGTTCTCACAAGGTGATAAATTAAGAAAAAATAAAGAATGATAACAATACTGCCACCAATAAAACCGTATTCTTCTCCGATAATGGTGAAAATAAAATCTGTATGTCTTTCGGGGATATATACTTCCTCATTTCCTAATCCTTTTCCGCTAATTAGGCCAGAACCTATTGCCATTAGGGATTTAACTAACTGCAATCCTGCATCCCCCGCATTATGGGGATCAAGCCAAGAGCTAATACGATCGAATTGATAGGGATCGACTCCCAAATATTTTTCTAACAGTTCTCGCCCAAAGATAGCTAAGTAGAAAACGATAGAACCAAAGGCGGCAGCTGATCCATATAACGGAATAAGAATTTTCCATGAAATTCCTGATACTAGCATCATGCCAATTAAGATTGCCATTAGCACGAGGGTTGTACCAAAGTCCTGTACAATGACTAAACCAATCGGTATTCCAGCCACAATTCCAAGCTTACACATTAAAATAAAGTCAGTTAAGAGCGACTTATAAATAGTTTTCTTATGATGATTCGTTATAACTTTTGCGATTGCTAAAATATAAAAAATCTTCATATATTCAGATGGTTGAATACTACCAATGTGAGGAATGACATACCAGCTTTGGGCTCCACCCCTTTTAGGAGTAAAATCGGTTACTGGGGCAAATAAAAGACCAATTAGTAATAATGCTCCTATCCCATAAAGAATCCACGTTATTTGTTGAATCTGTTCATTATCAAAATACATAATAATAGCAATGACAATAGAACCAATTGCATACCACATAATTTGTGATTGTAAGTAGGAAGCGTTTGCGCTGTATATAGCAATACAGCTAACTAAACAAAATAACATAAGCAAAAGACATAATGTCCAATCGAAACGTTCGGAAAATCCTTTTTTCGTTCTCATTCTAGCAAACCCCTAGTTCAAATTTCTTATATTTATATAGACGGAAGAGAAGGTGAATTTGTTTCCTTATTTTTCATAATCCAGTGAAAATATTGGTTTGTATCTAAAGCTGAGGTAATTATTACAAGTATATGGTCAGAGGCAGAATCAGTATGATCTAAAAAAAACAATTTATAATCCAAACCAAATATATGCCCAAAGTGTAAAATAAATTACCAAACGCAAAAAAAAGACTGTCCAAGTTAGACAGCCTTTCTTTCACATTAAATGAGCTAGAAAAATTTGGGCAATTCCGAAGTAAATAAATAACGAAAAGATATCATTAAGCGTCGTAATTAACGGACCTGATGCAACGGCAGGGTCAATATTTAATTTATAAAGAATAATAGGAATAATGGTACCTGATAATGTTCCGATTATAAGTGTACAAATTAATGAAAGGCCAACAACTAAGCCAAGCATCAGATCGCTTTGCCAAACATAGGCAATAATCATAATAATAACGCCACAAGTAATCCCGATTATCAAGCCAACTAATAATTCTCTAAATATCAACTTTGTTACAACTGTTTTATTTATCGTATTAGAAATAAGTCCACGTACAACAACTGCTAATGATTGTGTTCCTGTATTACCAGTCATCCCTGAAATCATAGGCATGAAAAAGGATAGAGCCACTACTTTAGTCAGAACATCTTCATAATTGCTTATAATGCTTCCAGATACGACGCCAATAAATAAAAGTAAGATTAACCAGGGGAGTCTACGATAGGCTGCTACAGATGCTTTTGTATCAAAATCAATCGATTTCCCTGAGGCAGATAGTTTTTCGATATCTTCATTTGCTTCTTGGAAAACGACGTCAATCATATCATCGACGGTTACAATTCCCATCAAAATATTATCATCATTCACAACTGGAATGGCTAAGAAATCGTATTTTTGTATGGTTTGTGCCACTTCTTCTTGGTCTTGGTCCACTGTAACACTAATGACCCGTTCATACATAATGTCACGAATTTTATCCTGTGGTTCAGCAATCAAAAGGTCACGATAGGAAACAACACCAACCAATTTTCTATTTTGATCAATCACGTATAGATAGCTTAATGTTTCTGCGAAATCTGCAAACGATTTTAGCTTATCAACAGCTTCACGAGTAGTGTAATAATCGCGAATCCAAACAAAACGGTTTGTCATGAGACGTCCAGCAGTTTCGTCAGGATAGTTCATTAAGTTTTGTACAATTATAGACTCTTCTTTTTTCATTTCAGAAAGAAGCTCTTTAATTCTATCTGGTGCTAGTTCATTTAAAAGGGAAGCTAGATCATCATTATCCATTAAATCTAGCACTTTCCCGGTCTTGTCCATTCCTAATGTGTTTAGAACCTCAAGTTGTTCTTCTTTATCTAATTCTTCTAAGAGATGGGCTAATAAGTCGACTTTCAGAAAAAGCAAAAAACGAGCCCTATGCTTTTCGGGGAGGCTCTCATAAATTTGAGCTATATCATATGGTTGTAGCTCATCAACGATGGATTCAAATTCAGATTTATTATTGTCTTTTAGCGTCTGAATGATGTGAAGTGTGATTTGATTTTCTGTCATTTGGTGTATCATACTTCTCACTCTCCCTTCCGAGGTTTAAGGCAGTTATTCGACATATACCCTGTCTTATTATATGTAAATTAACGAAAGAATGAAATGGATAATTCTTTGCAAAAAAGGAGATCTTGAGAAAATTTTTGATAAAACACATAAAAAAACCTTGTTAAATATTCTGACAATAAACTTGAAAAGATTAGATTCTAAATTAAAATAGGGATATAACATGAATGACCGCAGGCAGCTGCCGCTATTGCGACTTTTTTTCGTATATCCTTAATAATTGGGTTAAGGGTCTCTACTAGAAACCGTAAATTTCTTGCTACGAAAAATATGCTTAACTAGCATATTTTTCGTAGTTTTTTTGTGTTTATTCCGAAATATAAACAAGCACAGGGGGATTGGAATGGGAAATATTTTAATCAGAAATGCACAAATAGTTACGATGAATCAAGCAGAAGATATTATTTTGGGAGATATTTATATAGAAGAGAATATCATAAAAGCTATCGGAAGAGATCTTCAAATAAATCATGTAGACAAAATTATCGATGCGACAAACAGAACGGTAATCCCTGGTTTTATTCAAACACATATTCATTTATGCCAAACATTGTTTCGCGGCAAAGGGGATGATTTAGAACTGATGGATTGGCTTAGAAAAAGAATTTGGCCACTTGAAGCCGCACATGACGAAGAGTCTATTTATTATTCAGCGATGCTTGGCATAGGAGAGCTGCTGGAAAGTGGAACAACTACGATTGTGGATATGGAAACCGTCCATCATACGGAATATGCTTTCCGTGCCATAGCTGAGAGTGGAATCCGAGCTGTTTCTGGGAAAGTGATGATGGATAAAGGGGATGAGGTTCCTTTGGCATTACAGGAAAAAACAGCAGAGTCTATTCAGCAAAGTGTCGACTTGTTGGAGAAGTGGAATGGCTTTGATGATGGAAGAATTCACTATGCGTTTTCGCCCCGCTTTGTGGTCTCATGTACAGAGGAGTTATTGAAAGAGGTAAAGACGCTTTCGGATAAATATAGGGTCAAGGTACACACCCATGCTTCAGAAAACAAGGGAGAGATTCAGATTGTGCAAGAAGAGACGGGGATGAGAAATGTTGTGTATCTAGATCATCTTGGATTAGCAAATGAGCGTCTGATTTTGGCGCATTGTATTTGGCTAGATGAAGAAGAGAAACGAATTATTAAAGATAAAGGAGTGCATGTGAGCCATTGTCCGGGTTCTAATCTAAAGCTCGCCTCAGGGATAGCAGATACACACCATCTCCTTTGTAATCATGCTTCGGTTAGCTTAGGAGCAGACGGTGCTCCATGTAATAATAATTTAGATATGTTTAATGAAATGAGATTGGCCGCACTTATTCAAAAGCCTATTCATGGTCCAACTGCCATGGATGCAAAAACAGTCTTTAGAATGGCGACTATAGGTGGAGCAAAAGCAGTTGGCATGGAAAAAGAAATTGGCAGTCTTGAAATTGGCAAGAGAGCAGATCTGGCTATTTTAAATCTGCATAATTTTCATACCTTTCCTTCCTATGATGTGGACCCGATTTCGAGAATAGTCTATTCCGCAACAAGAGCTGATGTTGAAACGACCATAGTGGACGGTAAAATAGTGATGGAAAATAAAATAATCAAAACGGTGGACAAACCTATTGTACTAAATGAAGCAGATAAAAGTATTAAAAGGCTGTTGAGCAAAACAAATATAAGTTAGTGCTAGCAATATACCGTGCTTCAGGGAGTGGTCATAACCATTTTTCTAAAGCACGGTGTTTTTTTGTGGTCTCTATAGGATAAAAGGGAAGAATGACTGATAGTAGGAAAATGTTGTTCCTTTTTTCTAAATTGAAAATTTTGTAAGCTATTTTGCCTAAATTTTGTTAAACTAAAATGGTTACAATAAGCACAACTAGATGTATGATGGAAAGTAAGGATAAGGGGTCTGTTCCATACGGACTTAAATAGAGGAAAAAGGGAAAAATTTTCTTGTAATCAGATAAATAAAATGGAATAAAAGCAATTTCAGCAATTAGAAAGTAAGCTAAAGCTATCCGTTTACAAGCTAATAATGTTTGGAGGTTTACTTGATGAAAAAAGGCAGTAATGATATTCGAGATGTGGTTTATATCCATTTAAATGAGAAAGAGCGCTTTGTTCTTTCTTACGGTATAGAGTTTAGAGAGTTTTATAGAATTTTGGCTGAGACTCTTTCCTCTGTTTTGTTGTTAAAGCATCAGTTTGAAGATGGAGAATTTAATATTCATACACAGTTCGAATATGTTCCAAACACTAAATTAGCAAAGTTATCAAAGGAAGATGTTTACGGATACGGGGATTTTGTATGGGTCGATTTTGATGAGACAGAGATTTTAGATATCTTAGAAGGTCAAACAATTGCCGAGCTTCTTTATTTGGGACATAAGCTGGAGCCGCTAAGAAAACCATTTTTTCAGCAATTGAATAATCAATATGCTTATTTGGCCCATGATGATGGCTGGTTTAATAAAATCTATTATAAGAACATGGATTCTTTTTATCAATTATTTGGGGATGTCATTGCAAAGAAAGTGACAGACCTTAAATTAGAGAAGGGGTTGCTTGGACTCAAAAAGAAGCGGATATATCCTTCCCCTCCTAATGAAATCGTCATGGAGCTAAAACATTATATGAATGAAGGAATGGTGTTATCCATTGAAAAAGCCTCTCAGACGCGATTGAAAATGGAAATTCCAATATGGATTTTAGGCGATTTTGATAATATGGATGATATGTACGAGGAATATGAGAAGAATAGCAAACAAAAAACGGATGCCTTGCTTATTTTTGACAAGAAATTAAGAGAATGGCATTTAACGAAGGCTTAATTGGTGGATAATATGAGTGAAAGAATAGTTGTAGGCTTTCCAGCGGAATTAAAGAAAATGACTTTTGTGGAGCGGCCTAACCGGTTTATATTGCATTGCTTGAATGAAGAGACAAATCAACTCGAAAGGGTGCATTTGGCCGATCCTGGAAGACTAATGGAGCTTTTAATAGAAGGGGTAACTATTTATGTTCTCCCAAGTATGAATCCTAATCGAAAAACGAAATGGACGGCAGTTTATGTCGAATCAAATGGTATTCTAGTGTCTATCAATACAACATATCCTAATAAGCTTGTTGAATCTATATTGAAAAAAGCAATCATTGAGGAGCTTTCTGTCTATCGATGGGTGAAATCGGAATACACATATGGAAGCTCTAGATGGGATTTTTTATTAGAGGATGGGGAAAAAAATCAGCTCCTTCTTGAAGTGAAAAGCGTTACATTAGCCAAAGATGGAATAGGGATGTTTCCTGATGCTATCACGAAAAGAGGCTCTAAGCATGTGCAAGAATTAACGGCTATTGCTAAGGAAGGAACATTTAAAACAGCTATTTTATTTGTTGTGCAAAGAGGAGATGTTGAAATAGTGACAGGTGCAGCAGAAATTGACCCAGTCTTTGCGAAAAACTTAGAGGAAGCTGCAAAAGCAGGGGTGCAATTACTAAGCTACACTTGTGTTTTAACAGAGCAAGGAATCGGATGGGGCAATGCTATTCCAGTGGATCCATTTTTAAAAATTAAATAAAAGGACATTTATTTTTGTTTTTGCTACCTTTGATGTATAATCAAAAAGGACGAAAAATGAAATAGATAGATGATGGTGAGACTTTTTGTAAAAGATTGATGAGGAATGTCGAAAGACTTTCTCTTTTTTCAGAAAGACTCTTAAAAGGGAAGTTGGTGAAAATCCAACACGGTCCCGCCACTGTAAATGATTGCACATGGAGAAGTGCCACTGTACTTACCTGTATGGGAAGGTTCTATTGTTGCGACAATCATGAGTCAGGAGACCTGCCATTTTCTATACACCTAAATAAACCTACGAGGATAGGGAGGTGTGGAGCGCGCTTTGAAATTATTTTTAAAGTCATCCCAACATCTCTATGGACGATAATAGGGATGTTTTTTATTTTTCACATATTTATTTCAGGAAGGTGAAGAATGATGAAAAAGTTTTATTCTTTATTTTTAGCAATACTGCTCGTAGTTGGGTCGCTTGCTGGATGTGGTGAAGGAAAGACAGAAAATAATAATGATAACAAGGAGCAGTCAACTGCACAAGAGGCTGCTTTTCCTGTAACGATTAAAGATGCAATCGATCAAGAAGTAGTAATTGAGGAAAAGCCAGAAAAAATAGTTTCTTTAATGCCTAGTAATACGGAAATTGTATTTGCGCTTGGGCTAGGAGATGAGTTAGTTGGAGTTAGTGATTATGACAACTATCCAAAAGAAGCAGCGGAAAAAGAAAAAGTAGGCGGCATGGAATTTAATGTGGAGAAAATAATCTCACTGAATCCAGATGTAGTTTTAGCACATGCATCTAGTGCCCATAATTCGACAGAAGGCTTGCAGCAAATCCGCGATGCCGGAATTGATGTTGTTGTTGTGAATGATGCAACTTCTTTTGAGGACGTCTATAAAGGGATGGAAATGATTGGACAGGCTACTGGAGCAGAAACGGAAGCAGATAAGCTTGTTGCTGATATGAAAGAGAAGTTAGCTGCTATCAAGGATAAAGCAGCAGCGATTTCTGATAGTGACCAAAAATCTGTTTATATAGAAGTAAGCGGAGAACCAAGTATATTTACGACTGGTACAAATACATTTATGCAAGAGATGTTAGATACCATTAATGCGAAAAATATTATTTCGGAAGAAGGCTGGATTCAAGTAGACCAAGAGGCAGTGATTGCAGCAAATCCAGATGCTATCATTACTACTTATGGTGCTTACTCAGAAACAAGCCCAATCGATCAAATTAGCTCGAGAAAAGGTTGGGAAGAGATAAAAGCAGTAAAAGAAAAGCAAATAGTAGATGTTGATTCTGACATGGTAACTCGTTCTGGTCCTCGTTTAGTTGAAGGAGTAGAGGCCGTTGCCGAAGCGGTGTACCCAGATGTTTTTAAATAAAAGAAAAGCGGCTTATGTTTATGCCGCTTTTTTTCTCCTTTTTGCGATTGTAATGGGAATATCTGTTGGAACTATATCTGTTCCTATTTTGTCTGTGGTAAAAATATTAGCAAGCTATGTTGGGCCAGAAAGCTTATTAACTAATGTCGAGCCAATGCATATCAATATAGTCCAAAATATTCGACTCCCTAGAGTGCTGTTGGCGGGACTTGTCGGTGCGAGCCTATCCATTTCGGGAGCTGCTTTCCAAGGGTTATTGAGAAATCCATTGGCAGATCCTTATACACTTGGGGTTTCATCTGGTGCTTCTGTTGGAGCTGTTATTACATTGTTCTTCCAATTAAGTATCCCATTTCTTGGCGCACTGACTTTGCCATTTATGAGTGTACTATTCTCCTTCTTTACGATTTTATTTGTTGTCTTTTTTGCGAAAAAAATGGATCCTGCGATGCGAGTGGAAACGATTATTTTAACAGGAATTATTATTGGTTCTTTTTTAAGTGCATTTATTTCGCTTATGATCGCATTAACAGGCAATGAACTTCGCCAAATTATTGGCTGGTTACTTGGAAGTGTCTCCATGAGAGGGTGGGAATATATAAAAATTATTCTTCCTTTCTTTGTAGTTGGTTCTGGTCTTCTTCTTTCGCAAGGAAAGGAATTAAATGCTTTAGCGTTTGGCGAAGAAAGAGCACAGCATTTAGGTATTCATGTACAAAGAAGAAAAATGATTATTTTGCTGGCTGGCTCTATGTTAACAGGTGCAGCGGTTGCAGTATCTGGGACAATCGGATTTGTTGGTCTTGTTATTCCACATTTTGTTCGAATCATTGTAGGGTCAGATCACCGTCATTTAATGGGGGTATCCCTTTTTGCAGGCAGTGGCTTTATGATTCTGGCTGACTTATTAGCTAGAACAATTATTTCTCCAACAGAACTTCCGATAGGGGTTATTACAGCTTTAGTAGGTGCCCCGGTGTTTGCGGGATTATTACTGAGAAGAAGGAAGAGGAGTTTAAACTAATGCTTAATGTACAGAATCTCTTTTTTCAATATGAAACAAAACAAATTTTACAGGATATTTCTTTTACGGTGAATAAAGGAGAAATGGTTGGTATCCTTGGACCGAATGGTAGTGGGAAAACGACGTTAATGAAAATTATTAGCGGCATTTTAACTCCACAGGAGGGACAGGTTGAGATAAAAGGCAAACCAATCGAGCAGTATAAAACGAAAGAATTAGTAAAGGTAGTCGCAGTCCTGTCTCAGCATGTGAATGAATCTTTTTCCTATACCGTTCGAGAAATCGTATCACTCGGGAGATATGCTCATCAATCCGGGCTGTTTCAGTCCTGGAGTTCTCAAGATGAAGCAGTAGTTACAAGCGTGATGAAACAAACGGGAGTCTTTTCATTTCAAGAGAAATCCATTCATGAATTATCTGGAGGCGAAAAGCAGCGTGTTTATTTGGCACAGGCACTCGCACAAGAACCAGAAATTCTCCTATTAGATGAACCTACAAACCATTTGGATTTATCTTATCAGAAGGAGTTATTGGATAACTTAAGAGAATGGAGCATGGAAAGAGATTTAACGATTGTTTGTATTTTCCATGATTTGAACTTGGCAGGATTATATTGTGATCGGCTGCTTTTATTACATGATGGAATGGTAGAAGTAGATGCCGCCCCTTCTAATGTATTGCAAGAAGAGAGGGTGAAAAGAATCTATCAAACAGATGTGAAAAGTACTTTTCATCCAAGTAGACCAGCTCCGCAAATAGCTCTAGTACCAAGAAATAAAGAGAGAAATAATAGGAAAATAGATACGGAAGCTATTACCATTTATTCAGATCGTGTAGAGGTAAAGGTTCCCTTTCCACTATACACTCTTTCATCAGGTGTAATAGGTGCAGGGATGGGATGGTATAAATGCTTTGTGAACAGACATGTGGATAAGAGATATCAATGCGAAGATTATCGGGAAGAAATGGAGGGTTATTTGCATCGAAATGGCTTTATTCCATCAGAAACTGTAGGGATGATGACAGCTGTTTACACAGAGGATGTAGCATATGAGCTTATCGAGCAGCGGGATTTTTCTGTGATGATTGTCGTAACAGGCGGAGTAGGAAATGCTGTTGATGCCGCAAAGACTAACGAGCATTCTTCCTTCTTAAATCCTGGAACCATTAATATTTGGATTTTTGTTAACGGGACATTATCAGAGCAAGCCTTCGTGCAAAGTGTCATTACGGCCACAGAAGCAAAAGCAGCGGTCTTGCGAGATCGGAAGATAAAAGATTTGGAAACAGGAACCATTGCAACAGGTACGTCAACAGATAGTATATTGGTGGCTGCTACCCAAGAAGGAGCCTACCTCGAATTTGGAGGTACGATAACAGCGCTTGGAAAATGTGTAGCACAAGGAGTCTATCAGTGTTTAGCAAAGTCGTTAGATAAAAGGAATAGGAGGATAGCACCTAAATGATCGGCCATTTGATTAGCATTACACTTGCGATTGTTTTAGATAAGCTTATTGGTGATCCTCCAAGCTGGCCACATCCGGTAAAAGGGATGGGGAGATTGATTTCCTTTCTAGATCAAAGATTAAATAACGGAAAGAGTCGGAGAATAAAAGGGTTATGGATGCTCAGCACGGTATTAATATTTACCTTTTTGATTAGCTACGTCCTCGTTTATATTAGCTATCAGCTTCATTGGTGGGTCGGGGTAATCGTGGAAGCTCTTCTTATCGCCACAACGATTGCCCAAAAGAGTCTAAAGGATGCTGCGATAGAGGTTTATGATCCATTGCAGGCTAATGATTTAGAGATGGCAAGAAAAAAGCTGTCTTATATTGTAGGCAGAGATACAGAGCAATTAGAGGGAGAAGAAATTGTCCGTGCGACGGTAGAGACAGTTGCAGAAAATACTAGTGATGGTATTACTGCTCCACTGTTTTGGGCATTTATTGGCGGAGCTCCCTTGAGTCTTGTATATAGAGCGATTAATACATGTGATAGTATGGTTGGTTATAAGAATGATAAATATGGAGATTTTGGGTATTGTGCTGCGAAATGTGATGATATCGTCAACTATTTGCCTAGTCGAATAACAGCCATTCTCGTGCTGTTAGTTAGTCGTAGTCCTTTCTATCGTAAAAAGGAAGCCTGGAAGTTGTTATTTCATGATGCAATGAAGCATCCCTCTCCAAACAGCGGCTGGGGTGAAGCAGTGACTGCGATTATCCTTGGTATACAGCTTGGTGGGATTAACTTTTACAAAGGAAAGAAGTCAGATCGTGCACGTATGGGAAGAGCACTGCAGCCTTTAGGAACTAGACATATTATCGAGTCGACTAAAATTGCTGATAAAGCTGTTGTTTGCTTTTATCTCTTTTTATGTATAGGAGGAATTGGATTTGAATTGGCCAATGCATGGAGCTAATCCTCAGTATATTTATGAAAAGACAAATGTAGAAATGCCGGTAAATACGATTGATTTTAGTGCTAATATCAACCCATTAGGACCTCCGACTATTTTATCGGACAACTGGGATGACTTATTTCAGACAGTCCATCTTTATCCAGATCCTTATGCAAGCAGTCTAAAAGAGAAAATTTCAGATCAGTATGGGCTTTGTCCAAAGCAGCTTTTAATTGGTAATGGAGCTGCGGAAATTATTTCTTTGTTGGGAAGAATTTTGGCGAGGAAAAAGGTATTATTGCTCCAGCCAGCTTTTTCTGAATATGAAGAAGTATGCAAAATTAATCATTGTGACATCTATCATCATTATTTAACAGCGGAAACAGGATGGGAACTAAATCCATCTAATTTGGAAAAGGATATCCGCCATGTAGATGCTCTATTTTTATGTAATCCTAATAATCCAACAGGGATATTTTATCCGAAACAAGTAGTAGAAGAATTGTTAGTTATTTGTAAAAAAAATGATTGCTATGTCATCCTAGATGAAGCTTTCTATGATTTTGTAATTGGATATGAGGATATGCTTCCTCTCTTAAAAAAATTCTCCAATCTTATTATTATCCGTTCCTTGACAAAGATGTACAGTATTCCAGGGATTCGCCTTGGTTATGCATTCGCATCAGAGGAACTGATTGCAAAATTACAACAGTTTCAATCTCAATGGAGTATTAATGGAATTGCTTTAAGGGTTGGTGAATTATTAATGGGACAAGAGATGTTTTTAAATAAAACGCAAAGTTATATGGAAGAGGAAAAGAAAAGGTTATTTTCCTTTTTTAATAAACAGCAATTCGCTTATTCCACTTCTGCTGCTAATTATTACCTGTTAAGAGATACTAGTTTTACAGACCAAAAAGAGCTCCTGATTTTCTTATTAAACAATGGCATCATAGCAAGACATACATATAATTATCCGGGTTTAGATGGAAGATGGCTACGGTTTGCGATTAAAAGTAAGTTAGAGAATCAGCAATTGCAAGGAGTGTTAGCTAAATGGAAACAAAGTCATCCATCATCTTTGTAACTGGAGGCGTGAGAAGCGGAAAATCTTCTTTTGCTGAGAGATTGGCAATAGAATATGCAGAGAATGAAAAAGCAGATTTACATTATATAGCCACAGCTGTTCATTCAGACACAGAGATGCAAGAAAGAATTGCAAGGCATCAGCAACGAAGAAAAAAACAAAAGGTAAAATGGAATAGCCATGAACAAGCAGTAAATATTGGTGAATTGGCTGGAGTTTTTTCAAAAAAGGATGTTATACTACTCGATTGCTTAACTGTATTAGTCAATAATGAACTTTTTTATAAAGATCAACGGCAAGAAATGCTAGAGCTAAAGCTGAAAAGGGAGCTAATAGAGTTAAGCCGAAGCTGCAGATATCTTATTCTTGTGAGTAATGAAGTGACATATGAGATGTCATCAGATCCATTTGTACAGAACTACTGCAGGCTTTTAAATCAACTCCACTATTTCCTCGTGCAGCATGCAAAGGAAGCTTATTTGGTAGAATTCGGAATCGCGAAAAGCAAGAAGGGAGGAAAATAATGAAGGGGGTAATGATACAAGGAACTTCATCTGATGTTGGGAAAAGTCTGATTGCTACTGCTATATGCAGAATGGTGGCAAATGAGGGGATAAAGGTGGCTCCATTTAAGTCACAGAATATGTCTAATAATTCTTATGTCACGGTAGATGGAAAAGAGATTGGCAGAGCACAAGGAATTCAGGCAGAAGCAGCAAGGACGGTGGCAACTGTTTGGATGAACCCGATACTCTTAAAGCCAAGATCTGATTTACAGTCAGAGGTTGTCCTGCTTGGGGAAGCTAGTACGACTCTATCTGGAAGAGGGTATCGTGAACAGTTTTATGAGGAAGGAATTTGTGTTATACAAAAAAGCCTGGATTACCTGCAAAGCCATTATGAGATGACTATTATGGAAGGTGCGGGAAGTCCAGTTGAAATAAATTTGAAAGACAGAGAGCTTGTAAACATGAAGGTAGCAGAAATGGCTGATGTTCCTGTCATTCTCGTTGCGGATATTGATCGCGGCGGCGTGTTTGCGAGTATCATTGGAACCCTTGCCCTATTTTCAGAAGAGGAAAGGAGCAGGGTAAAGGGAATTATAATAAATAAGTTTCGCGGCGATCCAACTCTCTTTGAAGATGGGGTTCAATGGCTGAAGGAAAAGACAGGCATTCCTGTCCTTGGAGTCCTTCCTTTTATTCATAACCATATGATTGAAGGAGAGGACTCATTATCTATCCGAGAGAAAAGATTTACAACTACTAAAGCTGTGATTGATTTGGCAGTAGTAAACAATCGTTATATGTCCAATTTCACAGATATAGAACCATTTTTTCTAGAAGAAGACGTTAGTATCCGCCTGATTAATAAAGGCGAAGATTTAGGGAATCCAGATGCGGTTATTATACCAGGTACGAAAAGTACAATAGATGATTGGAAAGAAATGAAGAGGAAAGGATTAGCATCCCAGCTTAAAAGCTATTATAAGCAAGGTGGCAGAGTAATCGGATTATGTGGAGGCTATCAAATGCTTTGTACTACTTTGAAGGATCCACAGGGTGCTGATACTGGAAGCAGAGGCGAAGAAATAGAGGGACTAGGACTTATCCCCGCAAGCACGACCTTTGAAAAGAAAAAAGAGACGATTCGAGTGGAAGGCAGTTATCATCCTTCTACGAAGTTAGCATCAGAAAGAATAGAGGGTTATGAGATTCATTTAGGAAAAACAGAATATGCTTCTATAGACGATAGATGCCCGTTTTTATTGCTTCATAACAGCAGGGAAGAAGGCTATTATCGAGAAGATGGAAGATTGATAGGTACTTATATGCATCATCTATTTTATAATGATGCATTTCGCCATACGTGGTTAAATCAAATTCGAGTGCAAAAAGGAATGATGAAAAGGAAAAGGCTGTTTATACAAGAACAGAAGGATAAACGCTTTGATGCACTTGCTCATGAAATGAAAAAACATTTGAATTGGGAAAAACTATGGAATATCCTTCAGGCTGGTGATTGATAATGAAGAAATGGTTTATTGGTTTTCTCTTAAATATACAGTTCTTTACGGCGATACCAGTGAGAAAGGAACTTCCAATGGAAGGGGAATTTCTTCAGAAAAGTATAAAGACATTCCCTTTGCTAGGACTTTTTCAAGGCTTTATTTATATGAGCTTCTTCTTTTTGCTAAAAGAATATACGCCGTTTACAGCACTTGCAGTAGCTTTTTTTGTCTGGGCCAGTACGATTTTGTTAACTGGAGGGCTTCATTTAGATGGCTGGATGGATGCAAGTGATGCTTATTTTTCTTATCAGGATAGGAAGAAAAGATTAGAGATTATGAAGGATCCACATGTTGGCGCCTTTGGTCTTTTATCCGTCATTCTGTTATTGAGTGCGAAGTTTCTTTTTATCTATGAAATCGTGACACGTATGCAAGACTTTACCTATCTTTTTGTCATGCTCCTGCCGTTATTTTCTAAAGCTGTAATGGGATGGATCTTGCTATTTGTTCAAGAGGCAAAGAATGACGGGCTTGGCGCATACTTTAAAAGGTCTGTTGAAGGGCAGCGAGCATTTTTTTATAGTCGCTATTTTGCACTTGTTCTTCTATTTATCATCTTATTGAATACACAATGGCTGCCACTGTTCTTTCTGTTTCTCTTTATTAGCATCTGCAGCTATATTTTATTAAGTCGATTTATGAAGCGAGCTTTTGGGGGATTAACAGGTGATTTATTAGGGGCAAGTGTAGAAGGGACGGAACTGGCATTATGGGCGACACTATGGTTATTGCATTATTTCGTCATGGGTTAACTGCCGAAAATGAACGAAAAGCATACATTGGCTGGCTGGATGCTCCTTTAAGTGAAAACGGGAAAGCGGACCTTTATGAAAAAGGAAGCCCAGTGTCTAAATATGAATGGATAAGTACAAGCGATTTATTGCGAGCGAAAGAGACAGCAACTTATTGGTTTCCTGAACAGAGCATACACAGTACTCCTAATTTTCGAGAAATAAATTTTGGAGAGTGGGAAGGAAAAACATATGACCAACTAAAAGAGCTCCCTGACTATTGCAAATGGCTAAATGCTCCGTTTACAGTTTCAGCAACAAATGGAGAATCCTTTAAAGAGTTTGTTATGCGAGTAGATACAGGCTGGGATCTTTTAATTGAGCAGAGTAAGAAAAGCGATCGAATGGCAGTTGTCACACATGGTGGGGTTATTCGTTATTTACTTAGTAAATATGGTGTAACAGAAAAGGAGTTTTGGGATTACAGCATTTCGCCAGGAGAGGGCATCGAACTAATATGGTCCAATAAAGAAAGGTTTAGGAGGAAGGAAAGATGCACTTTATTACAGGAGGTAGCTTTCACGGGAAAAAAAGCTGGGCAGTCTCCTTTACGAAGGAGCAAGGATTTACAGTAGGAAAGGTCCTCCGTTTGTTTGATGAAAAGGAAATAAAGATTACAACGGATGAGAAGGATTCCTTTTATATGTTAGAAGGGTTGGAGTGGATGATTAAAAATCGTCTGAAAGAAGAAACGTTGGAGCAAACGATCCATTATCTAGAAAAACAAGTAGAGACTTTACTTCAATGGGAAAGAGAAGAGAAAAAGCGCTGTGTGTTTATTATTGGTAGCGATATTACGAAAGGCATCGTACCGATTGAAAAGGAAGATCGCTTTTGGCGAGATGCTACAGGACTGATTTTTCAACGAATTGCAGCAGAGGCAGATAGAGTGGATGTTATTTGGTATGGGTTGAATGAGCGATTAAAGTAGTTGGTGAATTTGGTTTGTGGGTGACTGGTAGGGAGGCTATGGGATTAGTGAAAGTGGTTTTTAAAAGCGGGATGAACGCTGAAATCCGAAGCGGGCAAGAGAAAAGTGGTTTTCAAAAAGCAAGACAAGTTCTAAAGCAACAAAGCAACTACAAGAAAAAATTACATTTAACGTAAAAAGCACTAATCGCAAAAACACTAAACAAATAAACAGAAAGAGGGATAGAATATGCGAATTTATACAAAAACAGGTGATAAAGGGGAAACTAGTATAATTGGGGGAAGAGTATCAAAGGATGACATTCGTGTAGAAGCATACGGTACAGTAGATGAATTAAATTCTTTTGTTGGATTGGCAGTTGCGCAATTAGCGGGAGAACAATTTGCTGATATTAAAGAAGACTTAGAGAAAATTCAGCATGAATTATTTGATTGTGGGGGAGATTTAGCGAGTATCTCAAAAAGAAGAGAATGGAAGTTAACAGAAGAGGCTATTGCCTATTTAGAGGAACGAATTGATGCTTTTATGGAAGAGACGCCGGATTTGGAGCGATTTATTTTGCCGGGAGGGACAGAAGCAGCAGCGACTGTGCATCTAGCACGAACAGTGACAAGAAGAGCGGAACGCTTAGTGGTGACATTGGTGAAAACGAATGAAGATATACCGGAATTGCCATTAAAATATTTAAATAGACTTTCTGATTACTTTTTTGCGCTTGCAAGGGTGATTAATTATAGAAGCGATGTGGCAGATGTCGAGTATGTACGTAGTGCAAAGGTATTTCGAACAACTAAAAAGGGAGAGAGAAATGAACGTAAAGAAGATTAATATCCTTGCTATTTTTATTGCAATTTCGGTTATTGGTGCTTTTATAAAAATTCCAAGCTTCATTGGAAGTGTTGCACTCGATAGTTTTCCGAGTCTTATTGCGGGTGTATTTTTAGGTGGGATTGCTGGAGGAATAGTAGCTGCTTTCGGTCATCTGGTGTCTGCTTTGATTGGAGGACTCCCACTCGGAATTTTTCATTTATTTATTGCGATAGAAATGTGTTTGCTTGTTTTTATTTTTACTAAAATCTATCAGAATGGAATTAGAATTATCTCCTATTTATGGTTTGTGTTAGGAAATGGAGTTCTACTGCCCCTTCCTTTCTTATTCCTAATGGGAAAAGGTTTTTATATTTCTATGGTTCCAGTATTGTTGATCGGTGCTGTATTAAACGGCATTATTGCTCAGCTGTTAATGCCGAGGCTAGAATCTTTCCTTAAAGGGTGGGGAGAGGCGAAGCAATGAGAGATGTACAAATTGTTCCCTGGAATCAAGAAGAAGTAATGGTTATTAGTGCAGATAATAGTGGAGGGATTGGGCAGAAAGAAGAGGATCAAGTTTCCGTTCCCTATGATATAGTTTCTTATTTTTCTTTTCGCGTAGCAGTTATGGAATGTTTGGCAGCAGGAGGAATCCCGTTTTCGGTAATTTTGCAGAATTTTTGTGGAAATGATGCTTGGATTCCCCTTGTAACAGGTATACATAAAGGAGTGCAGGAGCTTGGGTTAGATGGTGAGCTTGGAATAACAGGCAGTACAGAGAGCAATTTTTCCTTCTGTCAATCAGCTGTTGGGCTTACGATTCTTGGAAAAAGACAAGCTGATTTCAAGGAGACATCCATTGTAAATGGAAGAATTGCGGTTATTGGAAGTCCCCTTGTTGGGGAAGAAGTAATGTTACAGGAAGATAAAGTTGTTCCCTTATTTTTGTTTTCTCATTTTGCAAAGGAAGTAAAATGTCGATTACAGCCAGTTGGCTCTAAGGGAATTCTTTATGAATTAGGACAGTTAAAGGGGAAGCTTTTTCAAGAAGAAGAAGTGACATGCTCTGTTGATCTTTTAAAATCTTCTGGTCCAGCTACATGCTTTATTGTCGAGTATGAAAAAGAAATGGAATCAGAAATAAAAAGGTTGGCAGGTGGCTATTTTCATGAAGTACTTGTTTCTTTGAGATAAGATAAAGGAGCAAGGATAATTTTTCTTTCTTAGGGAGAAATTTTAAATAAATAAGCTCCAATTTAGCCCTTTTTTCATATGGTAATAAGAGTTAAAATGGAAAAGGATTATTAGGGTCTGGCCTATATCTATTACAAGAATATGTGTTTTTGATTAAATTGTTATTTGACTTACATGTTTTCTTTTTAAAGGTCTGGTTCTAGTGGTAGAATAAACAAGTGCATTGATTAAATGGAGGTAACTCATAATGAAAAAGAAACTTGGATTATTATATGGCGGAAAATCTGCTGAACATAAAGTTAGTATGCAAACAGCAATGGCAGTAATTAAAGCATTAGATACAGATAAATATGATATTCATCCAATTTACATATCGGAGAGTGGTGAATGGGTGCGCGGACCACAATTAATGGGACCTGTTGAAAATGTAAAAGAGCTTGCGTTTAACTCACAGGAGCAAATCGGATCAAATGCGCTTTCTACTACTCTCTTCCAAGCAAATGATGAGGCTTCCTTAGATGTTATTTTTCCATTACTTCATGGACCAAACGGCGAAGATGGAACCGTACAAGGATTGCTGGAACTTCTGAATCTTCCTTATGTTGGAAATGGTGTTTTAGCATCATCAGCGGGAATGGATAAAGTAATTATGAAGAATATATTTGAAGTAGCTGGACTAAACCAAGTAAAATATAATTCTTTTATCCGCAGTGACTGGCAAAGTAATAAAGAGGCAGCGTATGATCGTGTGGAAAAGGAATTAGGTTTTCCTTGTTTTGTCAAGCCTGCTAATCTTGGATCAAGTGTAGGAATTAGTAAATGTACGACTAGAGAAGAATTAGAAACTGCCTTTATCGAAGCATTCCAATTTGACCGCAAAATTATTGTCGAAGAAGGCTTAATAGCTAGAGAAATTGAAGTAGGGGTACTAGGAAATGATCACCCAGAAGTTTCTGTAGCAGGAGAAATTGTTCCGAAAAAAGATTTTTACGATTATAAAGCAAAGTATGAGGATGGAGATACAGCTTTAATTATTCCAGCAGAAGTTACAGAATCTGAATATGCTGCTATTAAAACAGATGCGATTAAAGCATTTAAAGCACTTGATTGTTCTGGCCTTGTCCGTGCAGATTTCTTCCTTACAAAAGAGGGGGAAGTTTATATTAATGAAGTAAATACAATGCCTGGATTTACACCGTTCAGCATGTTCCCATTATTATGGAAGCACACAGGTTTAGAATATGATGCTTTAATCAATAAATTAGTAGATCTTGCAGTGGAAAGACATACAGAAAAACAAAATATCAAATATACGATTTAATAGCGAAGAAATGGGAAGGCATTTGTTAATTGGATGCTTGTTAACCGATTCAGCTTGCTCCATAGTAAATAGACTTTAGAACATGTATATTTATATAACAACGGTCAAAAGGAGAGGTGAGAATAATACCTCTTCTTTTGTTCCATCAAATATCAAATTTCAGCAAAAATAATAAATATTTTTTTAATAAACTATTGGAAAAAGGAGGTTTTTTCGTGATTAAACGTACATATGCAGAAATAGCAAAAATGGCCGGCAATGTGGATTCTTTCACGCAATTTGCGGATGTTCAAATTAATGGGGTAACCATTGATTCTAGAAAAATTGAAGTAGGGCAATTATTTATTCCATTTAAAGGAGAAAGAACGGATGGGCACCAATACGTCGAAGATGCGATAAAACGAGGAGCAGCTGCAGCTTTTTGGCAAAAGGATGTTCCGAATCCACCAAAGAATCTGCCGCTTATCTTTGTTGAGGATTCTTTAACAGCTATTCAAGCTCTTGCTAAAAGCTATCTTCAGCAGTTGAGTGTTAAAGTAGTAGGAATTACAGGAAGCAATGGGAAAACTTCTACAAAGGATATGACAACTAGTCTCCTTTCTTTAAAATATAAGGTGCAAAAAACAGAAGGGAATTATAATAATCATCTTGGTCTTCCTTTAACTGTTCTTGGTTTAGAAGAGGATACGGATATTGCTGTCTTAGAAATGGGAATGAGTGGAAGGGGAGAAATTGACTTTTTGAGCAGACTAGCTGAACCCGACATTGCTGTTATTACCAATATCGGCGAATCCCATATGCAGGATTTAGGCTCAAGAGAAGGAATCGCAGAGGCGAAGTTAGAAATATTAAATGGATTAAAAGACAACGGCAGATTCATTTATTTTGGTGACGAGCCACTTCTTTCAAGTCGTATGAAAAATAGTACTCTTGATAAGAAAACCTTCGGGATGAATCCTTCTAATGATTTATATCCTCTTCTTATCCAGACACAAAACAATGGCAGTGTTTTTCATATTAATAAGATTTCTGATCCATTTGAACTACCGGTTCTCGGAAATCACAATATTTTAAATGCATTAGCGGCAATGCTTGTGGCAGAGTATTTTAACATTCCTTTTGAAGTAATGAATAAAGGACTACAATCATTAAAGCTTACTAATATGCGTATGGAATTAGTGGAAGGAAAATCAGGTGTTAAAATTATTAATGATGCTTACAATGCCAGTCCAACTTCGATGCTTGCTGCAATTGATGTTCTAAAAAAGCTGCCAGGCTATAAACAGAAAATCGCTGTTCTCGGTGATATGTTAGAGCTTGGGGATAATGAAGAGACATTTCACTATGAAATAGGCGAAAAACTAGAGGGAATTGATTATGTTTTGACATATGGAAATCTGGGAAGTTTTATTGCAAGAGGTGCGAAAACGGCTCTCCCAGAAGATCGTATATTTACCTTCCAGGACAAAGTACCGTTAATACAAACATTAACCCATTATGTAAATAAAGAAACAGTAGTTTTAGTTAAAGCCTCTAGAGGAATGAAGCTGGAGGAAATCGTTAAGGCTATTCAATAGTTGAAAGAGGCCAGCCGATAGATAAGCGGAAAATCGTTTTCTTGTAGGTTTGGCTTTTTTAATTTAGCTAATTTGTCTTTTGACAACAACAGGCGTCATTATAAAGGGAAAGTTCAAGTGTTGGAAAAATTACCTTTATAGTGTAAAATAACTCTAAAAGGAGTGGCTATAATATGACAGCTTGTATGTTTATACATGGATTTACAGGTTCCCCGATGGAAGTGGAACCACTGGCTACATATATTCAACAACATTCCAATTGGGAATGTATCATCCCCACACTACCTGGCCATGGAAATGAATTGAGATTAAAGGGCATTATGTATAATGAATGGCTTTTGCATGCAGAAGATACGTTAAGAGATTTATTAAAAAGACATGATACCGTATATGTTGTCGGATTTTCGATGGGAGGATTAATAGCAAGCTATTTAGCAACAAAATATCCTATTAAGAAATTAATCCTATTGAGTGCAGCAGCTTATTATGTGAATTTTGTCCAGCTTCAAAAGGACATAAGAATAATCTGTGCGGATTTTTTTCGAGGGCGAATGAGAGAAAATGAGTTATTTACTCGCTATATAAACAAAATAAAAAGTACCCCATTAGCTGCTACTATCCAGTTCCGAAAGCTTGTCCAATATGTGAGACCATTGTTGTCTAACATCCACGTACCAACTTTGATTGCCCAAGGAGAGAAAGATGGCATTGTGCCATTGAAAAGTGCAAACTATTTATACAATACCATTCGCGCTGAAAACAAGAAAATCATCTATGTAGAAGATTCCAAGCATTTAATTTGTCATTGTGAGAGAAAAGAATTATTATTTCAAGAAATAATAACATTCCTCAAGGAGCCCTCATAAATTAGAAGTGACAACATAAAAATTCTGATGTATAGAAGTTTGCTTGAATGGAAAGAGTAGGATAGGCAAGCTTTGCCCTTCTATACTCTCCAATTAAGCATTGTTAGAGAGAACAATAGGAAAAAGATACTATTTCTATAGGAAATGATAAACGAACGCTGCAAACTCTCTTTTGTGTAAAACGTTTACAATGCGAAAATGGGGAAAACATGTATAAAACGTAGATTTTCGAATACCCAATTTATTGCAAAGCGTATTTCTTAGTGATAAGATTATTTTAAAAAGTAACGTGAAGAAACGTAACATTTGGGGCATAATGTTAGTAAAGTATAAACATTCTATTTTAAACGATAAATTAGTCAAATAGAGAGAAATGATCTAAAGTCCCACTTATAAACTTCATTATGACTGTCACTTCCTGCTTATGGGAATTTGAGGGATAGCTTGGAAATCAACTGTCCTTAAAGGTCCGAATGGTTCAACTGACAATCGGTGGGAGAGAAGGGTAAACACCACTGACGAAAGGTTCCCTTGATAAGAAATGCTTTGTTATGAATGAGTTGTTTTCTTTTTAAAGGTAAGTATGTGTTATTTCTTTGTATTTGGCTAACTTTTCTCAGATTAGCTAATTTGTTTAAAGCTCCGTGAAAAGATCATGTTGTTTTCGAACGTGAATTTTGAAGATTCTCTATGAGAGAATAGACATTATCACAAATTGGTAACAGAGCTATTAATAAAATAATAAATAGAAGTCATTTGAAATTTCCTCCTATTTAGAACTTGGTTAAATAGTATCTCATAACTAATAAGACTTAAATAGTAGCATATACCTCATCATTCTCCTGATAAAGGTTGTAAGGCTATTGAAACCAACAATAACTTTCATCATTTATATAATAACGACTATCGTTTCTTTTTAATTGTATGGGGAAAGGCATAATGTGATGAATACGATATGCCATTTTAATATGTTTTCATTTAGAAAGTGAGGTACATACGAATGGTTGACATGATGGAGTACATCCATCTGTTTATGGATATTTTTAATGACTAGAAGGAGATTGGATATATTGGTAAAGTTTCAAGATTTAGGTATTAGTCCTGCTACAATGAAGGCATTAAAAAGAATGGGCTTTGAAGAAGCTACACCTATTCAGGCAGAAACTATTCCATTAAGTCTTCAAAATAAAGACTTAATTGGTCAAGCGCAAACAGGAACTGGGAAAACAGCAGCTTTTGGAGTGCCATTGGTGGATAAGATTGATGTTGCAAAGGAAGTAATCCAAGGGATTATTATTGCACCGACAAGAGAGCTTGCTATTCAAGTATCAGAAGAATTATATAAAATCGGCTACGGAAAACGTACAAGAGTTTTATCTATTTTTGGCGGACAGGATATAAATCGCCAAATCCGTGCTTTAAAGAAAAATCCCCATATTATTGTCGGTACACCTGGACGTATATTAGATCATATTAATCGTAAAACACTTCGTTTGGATAGTGTCAAAACGGTTATATTGGATGAAGCAGATGAAATGCTGAATATGGGATTTATTGATGATATTGAATCAATTCTTTCAAAAATCCCAACAGAAAGACAAACATTATTATTCTCAGCTACTATGCCAGCACCAATTAGAAAAATGGCTGAGCGCTTCATGAAAGATCCAGAAGTAGTAAAAGTGAAAGCGAAGGAAATGACAGTACCATTAATCGAACAGTATTATATTGAAACACAGGAGAAAACGAAATTTGATATTCTAACAAGACTATTGGATATTCAATCGCCTGAGTTGGCAATTATTTTTGGTCGCACAAAACGTCGTGTTGATGAACTTTCTGAGGCATTAAATCTGCGTGGTTATACAGCAGAAGGTATTCATGGAGATTTAAGTCAGGCAAAACGTATGTCTGTACTTCGTAAATTTAAAGAAGGAACCATTGATGTACTTGTCGCAACAGATGTAGCAGCACGCGGACTGGATATTTCTGGTGTAACGCATGTATATAATTTCGATATTCCTCAAGATCCAGAAAGCTATGTTCACCGTATTGGCCGAACTGGCCGTGCTGGCAAAGAAGGTGTCGCTATTACATTCATTACGTATAGAGAAAGATCTTATCTTCAAGTTGTGGAAAAAACAACAAAGAGAAAAATGGAAAAAATGATTCCGCCAACAGTGGATCAAGCAATTGAAGGTCAGCAAAAAGCTGTGATTGAAAAAATTTCGCAAATTATGGATGAAAACAATTTAGATTCATACCGAAATGTAGCAGACGAATTATTAGAGCAAAAAGATGCTTCTACAATCGTTGCAGCAGTTCTAAAAATGCTGACAAAAGAACCGGATACAACACCTGTTAAGTTAACAGAAGAGAAACCACTACCGGTTAAACGTGATCGTAGACCATATGATAAAAATAATGATCGTGGTGCTCGTAAAAATTATAATTCCCGTCAACGACAAGGTTATAGCAGTAACAAACGCCAAGGACAATCAAGTGGTGGATACAATAAATCTAAGTCTTACCGTTAAGCTTAGCATGAAAAGCCTCAATGAAAAAATTACTTCATTGAGGCTTTTCTTATATTTGATAGAAAAAATCTGAAACTACTTTCTCCTATTTTCGTATATAGTTAGTATAAACAGACAAAATGTAGAAAAAGGGGGAAAGTAATTGATAGCGATACCTCAAAATAGATTATCGAAAAAGGGAATAATTGTTTGGCGAATAACAGGAGTAATATCCTCTCTTATCATGATGGCTATTGGCGGTGGTGTAATCACACTGGCTATTCTTTTTGACTGGCATATTCTGATAAGTATAGGGATAATTATTTATCTTCTTGTTCATACAGTGCTGACCATTGGTATTCTACCACCTTTAAAATGGAAGAGGTGGAGATACGAAGTCAGAGGAGATGAAATTGAAATTCAGCAAGGTGTCATTGTAATTAAGCGAACTCTAATTCCGATGATTAGAGTTCAACATGTAGACATGAAGCAGGGACCATTGTTAAGGAAGTATGAGCTTGCGACAGTTTCTATTTCTACTGCTGCTACTATCCATGAAATTCCTGTGCTTGAAGTAGAGGAGGCAGAGGAAATAAGACATTATATTTCTAGCAAAACGAAGGTGGCGGAAGAGGATGTTTGAAAAAAGAAGACTTCATCCTATTTCGGTTCTTTATATAATTTTAAAGCGTCTAAAAGAATTGATTTTCCCTTTTATAGGAATTATTGTACTTGGAGGAAAGCCTTCAGACTGGGGATTATATACGATTTTAGGAGCAATCCTTCTCCTTGTTGTGATTTTAATTAGTGGTTTTTTGCACTGGAATTATTTTACTTATTACGTTGTGGGAAATGAATTGCGTATCGAGTATGGGGTATTTGTTAAGAAAAAGAGGTATATACCCTTTGAACGAATTCAAAGTATTGATTTTACTGAAGGGATTTTTCATCGTCCGTTCCGTCTGGTGAAAGTTAAGATAGAAACAGCAGGGGGCGTAGAAGCAGAAGGTGAGCTTACAGCTATATCAAAAAAGCTTGCCGAAGAGCTAAAAAGATATATCATAAAAAAGAAAAACGAAGAAATAGTATTGGAAGAAGAGATAGAAGAGATAGAACCTGTTCAACAAGAAATCTATCGTATCACGAATAAACAGTTAGCTATTTTGGCCACCACATCTGGTGGAGTGGGAGTGATTATTTCCGCGATTTTCGCCTTCGTTTCCCAGTTTGAAGAATTAATTCCAATCAAAAGAATTTATGAGCAAGTTCATCAGTTCATTACAAGTGGATTGGCCTTAATTTCTATCGTTGTATTTATTTTATGTGTATTATTATGGATTTTATCTTTGTTTATTACATTGCTCAAATATGCGAATTTTACTTTATCAAAGACGAATGATGATTTGATTATTACACGGGGGTTAATTGAGAAAAAGCAAATTACGATTCCGTTAAAACGCATTCAGGCAGTTAAAGTAACGGAGGCTATGCTTCGCCAACCATTTCATTTAGTAGGCGTATCCTTAATTAGTGCAGGAGGATCTTTTAATGATATAGAAGCTGCAAATGTATTGGCAGTTCCCTTGTTAAAGAAAAAGGATTTACCGCAATTACTAAAGGAAGTGGTTCCTGAATATGAATGGAGTGAGCAGCTAATACCACCACCAAAACGGTCTGTTTGGCGATATATTGTTAAAAACAGCTGGATTGCACTACCTATTATTAGCACACTCATTTATTTTTTTCATGGATGGGGAATGCTATCGTTATTGCTATTATTGATTTTACCAATGTGGGGATATTGGAATTATCGCTCAGCAGGCTATGCTATCTTAGGTAAACAACTAACCTTATCCTTCCGTCAATTCCACAAGACGACATTTATTATGAAGCGTAATCGTATTCAAGCTCTCTATTATACAGAGGGATGGTGGCAAAGAAAGGGAGAGCTTGCCTCGATTGAAGGAGTAGTTCTTTCTGGTGCCGGGGGGGCAACGGGTGTGGTTACAGACCTTTCAAAAGGTGATGTGAAGAAGGTTTATGAGTGGTATTCCTATAGATAAGAAAAGAAGGTTGCTATAAAGGCAGCCTTCTTTTGTAATAAGCTAGTGATGTTATCGTTTATTGACTAAGCAAGCCAATAATGGCAAGGCCGAAGATAATGATCCAAATAATAATGGATTTTCCTTCAGGTTTTTTTGTGTGCCGAAGCTGCTGTTTTAAATAGTACCATTCCTCTTTATAGCTGGAAATAATCTTCTTTCCCTTTGATTCAGACAAGCTTCCAATGATTAGACCAGTTAGAAAGCCAAAAATATGGGCAACAATATTTATGTTTGGCTGTAAAAATGTCATGATTAAACTAAGAACAGCGATGGTAGTAATAATTTGTGCATTACTTTGAGAAATGATATCTTTTCGAAAAACGACTAGACTAATATAATAGCCAAATAAGCCGAAAATTGCCCCACTAGAACCTAAATGTACATAAGTAAGAGGTTCAATCAGGAGTGTTATAATATTTGCTGCAATACCGGTAATTAAGTAAATAAAGAGAAATTTAAATTTGCCAAGGATTCTTTCTAATGCAGGACCAAATAAAAAAATACTAAAACTGTTAAATAAAAGGTGAGCAAATCCTCCATGAATAAATATAGGAGTAATTAATCGCCACCATTCCCCTTCTACAATATATAGATTGACACCTATCATTAAATCTAACAGATGTTTGTTTGGGAAGATGGGCAAATTTGTTAACAAAAATAGGACTAGGTGAATGAGCAGGATTGCAGATACGACTGGATAATACGAAATATACTCTCTAAAGTTTTCTCTTCTGGTAAACAACCGTATTTGATACCTCCTAATAAAGCTTCTTTCTACAATAATAGCCAAACAATAGGAAAAGATACAATATATTATGCGTATAAATAATGGAATAGAAGGAGTTGTCTTATGATAAAAGGGACAGGAATAGATATTACGGAAATAGAAAGAATAGAAACCTTGATGCAAAGAAAGCCGAATTTTGCAAAGCGGATACTTACCGATATGGAAATGGAAAGTTATGAGCTGCTGTCAGGTCATCGTAGAAGTGAGTTTCTAGCAGGGAGATTCGCAGCGAAAGAAGCTTTTTCAAAAGCATTAGGAACAGGGATAGGAGGAAGCCTAAGTTTTTTAGATGTGGAGATTAGCTATGATCCCCATGGAAAGCCATGCATTTTAAAGCCATTTTCTCAAGGTGTTCATTTATCTATTACCCATAGTAAACAATATGCCTTCGCACAAGTAATTATTGAAGAATAAGGAAACGAGGTGTTTCGCCTTTTTCCTTTTTTTTATGAAAAGTAAGTTTATTGATTCCCACTAGATTGTCATTTCCATAAACGAAATGACAATGAAAAGAGATATTATTCCAAGTAGCATATTCCCGAAGGTTGTCTCATATATTCATAGAGAAATAGGAGAGACAAGTATGGGTTTTAGGTTTCTAATAGAAAATTCACAAGGTTAAGGGTATGGAATTTTTTAATAGAAATGCTGTTTGCTTATTTTTCTCTCTTTCTACGTGAAATGAAAATAGGGGAGTTGAAAAAATGAACAAGAAGATTTGGTTGCTATTTGTAGGGCTAACGGTCATGCTTTTGTTAACTGCCTGTGGAACAAAATCGAAAGAAGATGTTCTGACTGATTTAAAAGAAAAGGTCGAGACAAAGGGGTATAAAGCAGACGCCGAAATGACTCTCAAAATGGGGACAGAGCCGCAAACATACGAAGTGGAAGTCTGGCATAAGGACCCAGATTTTTATCGAGTAAATCTAAAGAATTCGGCAAAGAATCAGAGTCAAATGATCTTAAAAAATGAAGAAGGTGTGTATGTTTTAACTCCGGCTTTAAACAAAAGCTTTAAGTTTCAAAGCGAGTGGCCAGAAAATAGTAGTCAGGCATATCTCTATGAGTCTTTAGTAAAAGATATTGAAGAAGATAAAGATGTGAAATTTTCTGCTACAGATAAGTATTATGTATTTGAAACGAAAACACGCTATCAGAATAACAAAATGCTTCCAACACAGGAAATTGCTTTTAGTAAAAAAGATCTTTCTCCTGTGAGTGTGAAGGTTAAGGATGTAGAGGGAGTAGCGCTTGTTACGGTTAAGTTCTCGAATGTAAAGTTTGACGTTTCCTTTGATAAAAAGGATTTTGATTTACAAAAAAGTATGACAGCAGCTAAGATGGTAATCCCGGTAATGGGAGAAATAGAAGATAAAGAATTTGCTGTGAAATATCCTGAAGAGCCGTTAGAAGGAGTTAGCTTGGTAGAAGAAAAGAAAATGGCTACGGAAAACGGAAATCGTGTTATTTTAACCTACGATGGGGTAGTGTCCTATACCATTATTCAGGAAAAAGCAGAGGTAGCACCAGCTACAGCAGGACCAATTGTTAGTAAGGGAGATCCAGTGGATTTAGGCTTTACTATTGGGGAAGTTACGGATTCAAAAGTATCATGGACGTTTGAAGGCGTTGATTATACAATTGCATCAAGTGACCTAACTCGAGATGAATTAGTTACCGTTGCGCGCTCCGTTCAAGGAGAAGCGATTAAATAAACAATTTTGAGCAGCTTCTATAATAGAAGCTGTTTTTTTGATGTATAAATGAAACAATACATACAAACATATAAGGATTGGAATTGACAAGCGATAAAAACAGTAGAATAATTTAGGATACAAGTTTGTTATTTCATGAAGGACGTGTGAGGATTTTGATTCAAGAAGATACCTTTTATCGAGATACATGGGTGGAAATTGATCTTGATGCGATTGCATATAATGTTAGGGAATTAAGAAAAAGAGTACATGCTGATAATAAAATAATAGCAGTAGTGAAAGCAAATGGATATGGTCATGGAGCTCTGCAAATTTCCAAAGAAGCATTGCAGTCAGGTGCAGACTGTTTAGCTGTTGCCTTTTTAGATGAAGCGATTCATTTAAGAAAAAATGGTATTACTGCACCCATACTTGTTCTTGGAGCAAGCAGACCGCGCGATGTAGCGATAGCTATAAAATATAAGGTGACTTTAACGGTTTATCATATCGATTGGTTGGAAGATGCTATCCAATTTTTAAATAAAGATGCGCACGTGGCGATTCATTTAAAATTAGATACAGGCATGGGTAGAATTGGGCTGAGAAAGGAACAAGAGATTCAGCAGGTGGAAGAGTTGCTGGCAAATCATCCGAATATTGTGGTGGAAGGAGTTTTCACTCATTTCGCAACAGCAGATGAAAAAAATTCTATTTACTTTGAGAAACAAATCCAGCGTTTTAAGGAACTACTTGCTGCATTTTCAAAGCTGCCAGCAATCGTTCATTGTAGTAATAGTGCCGCGAGTCTTTTGTATCCTGATTTACAATACAATGCTATTCGTATGGGGATTTCCATGTATGGATTGACGCCATCTCTTGAGATTGAGTCTGATTTGCCTTATTCCTTAAAAGAAGCTTTTTCCTTGCGCACAAAATTGGTCCAAGTGAAAAAATTAAACAAGGGCGATAGGGTAAGCTATGGTGCCACATATGAGGCAGAAAAAGAGGAATGGATTGGTACTTTGCCGATTGGCTATGCAGACGGGTGGTTGCGGAAATTGCAAGGTCAAGAGGTTCTCGTAGAAGGAAAAAGAGTGCCGATTGTCGGGAGAATTTGTATGGATCAATGTATGGTAAGGCTTCCGTACTATTTAGAACCAGGTACGCAAATAACGCTAATTGGGAAGCAAAAGGATGAAGAAATCTCTGTTAATGAAATTGCTACTAAATTAGACACAATCAATTATGAGGTCACATGTATGATTTCCGCAAGAGTCCCCCGTATATATAAAAAAAATGGTGTTTTTGAAGAAACGGTAAATCCCTTAATTAGTGAGATGGAGTAACGGATTATAACTGAAAAGTATAGCAGGATTTATTTTTGGCGAGAATTGTAAAAGAATAATTCAACATTGGGCTGAAAATAAAAGTAATGGATGATCAAAGAAATGAATACATTAATTATGGTCACATATACCAGCTAGAAATAATAATAGATGAAAAATATGGTAAATCCCCTCTTTGTTTTGAGAATATTTTTCGCTTTTTCCATTCTTTGATGCATAAAAGGGATAATTTTTGGTGGATAATACAGTAGAATTGCTGAATGGACTTTGCAGAAACAGTTATTAGTGGTATGATTAAAAAAAGCAGAGCTAAAAAATGGTGTGTAGTGATGGTGGAGGTGTATCTTTGTGTCTGAATCCAGCGCAACGACAGAGATCATGATAAAATTACCAAAGCATTTGTTAACTGAATTGGACGGCTTCGTTAAGCAGGAAAATGTAAATCGTAGTGAATTTATTTATCAAGCAACGAAAATGTATCTTCGCGAACGTAAAAAGAGACATATCCGCGAATCGATGAGACGAGGATATATGGAGATGGCTAAATTAAATTTATCCATTGCATCAGAAAGCTTTCTCGCAGAATACGAGGCAGAGCATACAGTAGAACGTCTTGTAAGCGGAGGGTAATCCTTTGATTGTCAAACGTGGTGACGTTTATTTTGCAGACCTATCCCCAGTTGTTGGTTCAGAGCAAGGCGGCGTCCGTCCTGTACTTGTCATTCAAAACGACATCGGGAATCGGTTCAGTCCCACAGTCATTATTGCAGCAATTACAGCTCAAATTCAAAAGGCTAAATTGCCGACTCATGTGGAAATTGATGCGAAGCGATATGGTTTTGAAAGAGATTCAGTAATTCTTTTAGAACAAATTCGTACGATAGATAAACAGAGGCTAACGGACAAAATTACTCATCTCGATGAGGAAATGATGGAAAAAGTCGATGAAGCTCTACAGATTAGTTTAGGTCTCATTGAATTTTAATGATAGAATGCGCTCGTTTGGAGCGCTTTTTTTTATAGCGTTTTTTGTTCTGTTATGTATAAGAATGTAACCCCCTTCGTATTGTAGGAGGTTATTTTTTATTGGAAAGGAAGCGTAATTCTCTAAAAGGATAAAATATTTCTTAATTAAAGGTTTTAAATATAATCAGATAGGGAATATAGAAAAGTCAAAACCTATATACATATAGGATTAGTTAATTATCAAGCGAAAAATAATGCCCAAAAATAGAGGGCACTGAAAAAGTATAGTTTTTTCAAATTAAATAAGAATTTATTTATTTGAAAGCGAATATTAAGTTGGTTTGGAGAGGTGAACGCTTGACTCCTATGGGAGCAGCGAGAAAGTCCGAGACCCTGCAGGAGCGTAGCGACGAAGCGGCTCGGCGCTCGCCCCATGGAAAGCAAGTGGTCACCTCGGAAAACAATTTACACTCTAAGTTTAAAAGGCGGTTATGACCAATCATCAATAGCTATCAGTTTTTCAGTGGTCTCCAAAAATACCGCTGTTTTTTCAATATATAAGTTTTTGAAAATAGAAAGTATCTCTTTATGTGATAAAATGGAGGAAAGCTGTTTTAAAAACATCGAGCAATCAAATCATGGAAATGAGCATACAGGATATTTATCTTTCGATGAAAGATAGTTTTATTTTGTTTGGCAAAATTGTATAAAAGAAATGCTTGTTTTGGATTGGTTTTCGTCCATTTAGTTGAACTAAAAAAGAAAAGGAAGTACGTAAAAATATATTAAATGAAAGTTGGTTGGTTTTGGGTGAATAGAGTGAGAATACCAATATTAAAACTGTATGACTATTTGCTAGTATCCATTCAGTGGGAATTAGATGACCAAACAGCCCTTCAGTTTCAAGAGGATTTATTAAATAAAATCCATGAAACTAGTGCAAGTGGAGTAGTGATTGACTTAACATCCATTGATTTTATAGACTCATTTATTGCCAAAGTATTAGGTGATGTTATCGGTATGTCGAAGCTAATGGGGGCTAAGGTGGTACTGACAGGGATTCAGCCTGCTGTTGCCATCACCTTAGTAGAGCTAGGTATCAGTTTGAACGATGTTTTAACTGCCTTAGATCTAGAAAAAGGTTTGGAGAAATTACAACAGGAATTGGAGGATTGACCTATGGGAGACCAATCCTGTGTAAAAATCGTAAATGAATGGGACATCGTTGCAGCTCGGCAATTAGGTAGAAATATTGCAAGAGAGCTTGGCTTCGGTATTGTAGATTAAGCTCGTATTACTACTGCGATTAGTGAACTTGCAAGAAATATCTATTTATATGCTGGACAAGGGCAAATTTGTATAGAGAAGCTTTTTGATAATGGGAAAGCGGGCTTGAAGCTAATTGCTAAAGACAGTGGTCCTGGAATAAAAGATATAAGACAAGTAATGCAAGATGGTTTTTCTACCTCGGGTGGGTTAGGTGCTGGATTACCAGGAGTAAAACGGTTGATGGATGCGTTTGATATCAAAACCTCTATAGGCGAGGGGACAGAAATTCAGGCAGTGAAGTGGCTAAGATAAGGGGGAGAGAGATAATGGATTTCCGAGAAATGATGGAATCTAAGTATCGAGATCTTCTTGTGAACTATATTAAAGATGAATCTGAACAAGCGCTTTATCAAGGGCAAAAGTTTAGTAGGAAATCGATTGAACAAAAAATATCACCAGAAGATATAATCAGTTTACATAAATCTATTTTAGTGGATTTATATCCGGATATGCCTGAATATGTAGCGAAATCTTTTGATATTCTTTTAGAGGTTATGATAGGCTATGGATTTGCTTATAGAGAACATCAAAGTCTTCGCCATGTTCAGCAAGAATTAAGAAGTGAGATGGAAATCGCTGCAAATGTCCAACAAACATTATTAAGTACAGATATTCCAAAAGCAGAAGGGTTGGATATTGGCGCAATCAGTGTTCCGGCAAAAATGATGAATGGAGATTATTATCACTTCGTTCATGATGATGATCAAATCATTAATATTGCCATCGCGGATGTAATTGGAAAAGGAATTCCTGCTGCTATGTGCATGTCGATGATTAAGTATGCAATGGACAGTCTCCCAGAAAATAGGAATAAACCAAGCAATGTATTAGAAAATTTAAATAGGGTAGTAGAGCAGAATGTAGATCCTAGTATGTTCATTACGATGTTTTACGGAGCATATGATACATTGTCGCATGTATTTCACTATGCATCGGCTGGTCATGAACCAGGTCTTTATTATCAAGCGAAAACAAAACAGTTTAGTGAGCTTAAAACAAAGGGCTTATTACTAGGTGTAGATAAAAAGACAAAATATCAACAATTTGAAAAGGAAATTTATCCAGGTGATATGATTGTTTTAATGTCAGATGGAGTAACAGAAAGCAGAACGAAAGAAGGCTTTATTGATAAAGAAATTCTTCTAGGATACATAAGAAAGCATATGCATTTAGATGCACAAGATATTGTCAAAAATGTTTATATGGAATTAGAAAAAATTCAAGAATTTCATTTGCGTGATGATTTTACTTTAATTATTTTAAAAAGAAAAGTTTAACTCCGTAAACGATGGGGTAAAAGACAATATCGTAATCATGTAAAGGTGGGTCGGGATGAATATCATAATAGATGTAAAGGAAAAAGAATTGGATGTAGAAGTTAAAGTTTCTGGTGAAATAGATGCGTATACAGCTCCGAAATTAAGAGAGCGTATTTATTCCTTTTCTGAAAAAGAAGGAATAAAAATGGTAATAGATTTATCAGATGTTAACTATATGGACAGTACTGGTTTAGGCGTGTTTGTGGGGATATTTAAGAATGTCCGAGCAAACAATGGTGAATTCAAGTTGATTGGTCTATCTAGTCGTTTAATCAGGCTATTTGAAATAACTGGATTGGCAGATATTATAGACATAAATAGTAAGATAGAAGGTGGAATCAAATGAGTCATTTTGAGTACATCGAAATGAAAATCCCTTCTAAACCAGAGTATGTTGGCATTATTCGCTTAACACTATCTGGGATTGCAAGCAGAATGGGCTTTAGCTATGACGAAATTGAAGATTTAAAGATAGCTACTAGTGAAGCATGTACAAATGCTGTGCAACATGCGTATAAGAATAAGGACGCAGGAGATGTTTTGATTGGGTTTCGATTATATAATGATCGACTAGAGGTTATTGTCGCCGATAATGGAAAGAGTTTTGACTTTCATTCTACGACCAAAGATTTAGGTCCGTATGAACAGGATGAGTCAGTAGAATTTCTTCGTGAAGGGGGACTTGGCCTATACTTAATCGAAACATTAATGGATGAAGTAAAGATTCACCATAATAACGGGGTAACTGTTTTCATGACTAAATACCTCGAAGGAGAGCAGGTGGAGAGGGATGCAGAAACAATCTCAACCTAATCGCCATTTATCAAAGGAAGAAGTAAATGAATTAATTAAAGAATTTCAACTGACGCAAAATGAGAAAGCCCAGGAAGCACTTGTCTTAAATTATCGTGATTTAGTAGAAATGCTGGCAAGGAAATATTCTAAAGGGAAAATGTTTCACGAAGATATCGCACAAGTAGGGATTATTGGATTAATAGGAGCCATTCAACGTTATGATGAAAGCTTCGGCAAGAGTTTTGAGGCCTTTGCTGTACCAACTATAATTGGCGAAATTAAACGGTTTTTAAGAGATAAAACGTGGAGTGTTCATGTACCAAGGCGTATTAAAGAGCTTGGACCTAAAATAAAGAAAACGGTAGAACAGCTTACTACCGATTTACAGCGTTCTCCAAAGGTAAATGAAATTGCTGATTATCTAGAGGTATCCGAGGAAGAAGTGCTAGAAGCGATGGAGATGGGCAGAAGCTATCAGGCTTTATCTGTTGACCATTCGATTGAGGCAGATTCAGAAGGGGGAACCGTTACTCTCTTAGATATTGTGGGGGATGTAGATCAAGGATTTGAAAAAGTAAATCAAAAACTAGTGCTAGAAAAAGTGTTGCATGTATTAACGGAGCGAGAAAAAAGTATTATTCAATATACATATTTGGATAATCTTAGTCAGAAGGAAGCTGGAGAAAAGCTCGGGATATCTCAAATGCATGTTTCTAGGCTTCAAAGAAGAGCGATAAAAAAGCTCCAAGAAGCAATACAGGCAGAGTCCAATAATTCGGAGTTTATCTTATGAATGAATTGAAAGATAATAATGTCCATGTACTTGCCTATCAGACTAGCAAGAAAGGGAAAACCCTTTGTGGAGATAGTTTTTTTTATACATCAACGGATGAATACTTTGTTTGTGTATTAGCAGATGGTCTTGGAAGTGGCGAATACGCAAATGAAGCATCCGTTGCAGTTACCGAGATGATTAAAGAAAATCATGCGAAATCTGTTGAGGAATTAATGGAACTATCTAACAATGTTCTTATAAAGAAAAGAGGAGCGGCAGTCTGTGTTTTCAAAATTAACTATGCTACCAAGACAGTTGTTTATAGCTGTGTAGGTAATATTCGATTCTTTCTTTATTCTCCTTCAGGCAAATTGACTTATCCACTCCCAGTAACGGGTTACTTATCAGGAAGACCTCAACATTATCATACGCAACGTTTTACCTTTGAAAATCATGCGAAATTCCTTGTTTTTTCCGATGGATTTAATATTCAAGGAATAAAAAATTTGCTAAAAGGATATTTGCCTATTAGCTCCATAGCAGATAGTATTGTTGGAAAATATAATAATTCAGATGATGATTCTACTTTTATATTGGGAAGCTTGCTTTAAAGTAAGCTTTTTTTGCTGTTTTATTATATTTTTTTCTGTCGGTTATATCAACAAGCTTTTGAAAGTAGCTCTCTTTATTTATTTTTTTTTGTCGTTTTTATCAACAAGCTTTTGAAAGTAGCTCTCTTTATTTATTTTTTTTTGTCGTTTTTATCAACAAGCTTTTGAAAGTAGCTCTCTTTATTTATTTTTTTTTGTCGTTTTTATCAACAAGCTTTATGAAAGTAGCTCTCTTTATTTATGAAATAGATACTTGCTTGATAGCTATTAAGAATTGCCAAAGGAAGAAGGCAAATTCCTTTCTATTGATAATAGGCTTTCATAGGACCTTTTGATAAAATAGAATTAGGTAAAAATTGAAGGACTAACTTTTAGTGTGGAAAGAGAATGGATATAATATTTTTTTAGTGATTGCTCGATGGATTAGAAAGGATCGTGAGTTGTGTGGAGAAAGTTTTGGAACAGGAAAAAGGGCAGGATTATTTAGCTATTATTGCAAAAGAACAGAATGTATCGATTAAACAGGTGAAAAGTGTTATTGCGCTAATAGAAGATGGGAATACAGTTCCTTTTATTGCTCGATACAGAAAAGAACAAACAGGAGCACTAGATGAAGTGCAGATTAAGGATATTATCGATCGCTATACATATATTCAAAACCTAGCTCAAAGAAAAGAAGAAGTTATACGTTTAATCGAAGAGCAAGGCAAGCTGACAGAAGAATTGCAAAATAATATTATGAAGGCAATCAAGCTCCAGGAAGTAGAAGATTTATATCGTCCATATAAACAAAAACGCCGTACGAAAGCTACTATTGCGAAAGAAAAAGGATTAGAACCTTTTGCGGACTGGTTATTAAGTCTGACAAAGGAAAAATCGTTGGATGAGGAAGCCTGTAAATATATATCCGAAGAAAAAGAAGTATTAACAATTGAAGATGTGATCAATGGTGCGAAAGATATTTTAGCAGAGCGCATATCAGATGATGCAGAGAGTAGAAAGTGGATTAGAAACAAGACGATGCTTACTGGGAAAGTTCAAACTAGCTCTAAAAAGTTAGAGAAGGACGAAAAAAATATTTATGAAATGTATTATGAATATGAAGAGCCAGTAAATAAAATTGTTCCTCATCGTACACTAGCTGTAAATCGAGGAGAAAAAGAAGATATCTTAAAAGTAGCTATCAGTGCTCCAACAGATGTAATAATAGAATACTTAGAGAAAAAGTGGATAAAAAATGAGTATTCTCCTGCAACAGTAATTATGAAAGAAGCAATAGAAGATGGTTATAAACGTCTTATTCAGCCGTCTATTGAGAGGGAAATAAGAAATGAGTTAACAGAAAAGGCTGAGGAGCAGGCAATACATATTTTCTCGGAAAATCTTAGAAATCTATTATTACAGCCACCCCTTAAAGGGAAAATGGTTCTCGGAGTGGACCCAGCTTATCGGACAGGCTGTAAATTAGCTGTAGTCGATGAAACGGGGAAAGTATTAGAAATAGGAGTAATTTATCCCCATCCACCAGTGTCCAAAAGAGCAGATGCAGCTGCAAAGTTTCAAAGCATTCTTGATCGCTATCATATTGAAATGGTTGCAGTGGGGAATGGTACTGCTTCGAGAGAAACAGAACAATTTGTTGCTGAGATGCTAAATAAGCAGAATAAAGAGATTTATTATTTAATCGTAAATGAAGCTGGAGCTAGTGTTTATTCAGCTTCCGAAATTGCAAGAGAAGAATTCCCGGATTTTCAAGTGGAAGAAAGAAGCGCAGTGTCTATTGCGAGGAGATTACAAGATCCATTAGCAGAATTAGTGAAAATCGATCCAAAATCTGTAGGTGTTGGTCAATATCAACATGATGTATCACAAAAAAAATTAGCGGAATCATTACATTTTGTTGTAGAAACAGCAGTTAACCAAGTTGGAGTTAATGTAAATACTGCATCGTCTTCTTTACTGCAATATGTTGCTGGCCTTTCCAAGGCTGTTGCTAATAATATCGTAAAAAAACGAGAAGAAGAAGGTAAATTCAGCAATCGCAAACAATTAAAGAAGATACCACGTTTAGGGGCTAAAACATATGAGCAAGCTATCGGCTTTTTGCGCGTATTAGATGGGGAAGAGCCTTTAGATCGAACTGGCATCCACCCTGAACATTACGGTGAAGTAATGAAACTTCTATCTAAATTAGGATTTAAGTCACAAGATATCGGCACTCCTGAATTAAAGGAAGTACTAACAAAAGTTGAAATGAAGGATATTGCACAAGAACTTAATATTGGAGAACTTACATTAAAAGATATTATTGATGCATTGGTTCGTCCATCTCGAGATCCACGGGAAGACCTTCCTGCACCATTATTGCGAAAAGATGTATTAAAACTAGAAGATTTACAAACGGGAATGGAATTACAAGGTACGGTTCGAAATGTAGTCGATTTTGGTGCATTTGTAGATATTGGAGTTAAACAAGATGGTTTAGTTCATATTTCTAAGTTGAGCAATAAGTTTGTTAAGCATCCACTTGATATAGTAAGTGTAGGGGATGTAGTTACTGTTTGGGTAGACAGTGTAGATCAAAATAAAGGAAGAGTTGCGCTTACTATGTTAAGTCCAAAAGACGAGAAATAATAAAGAAGGATCGCCTGTTTTTTAAGCGTGGAAATACAGGTGATCCTAATTTTTAGGAGTAAAGGATTTTTACACATAATCGAGCACTAAAGGATAGCTAACTTGGAGTATTTTTACGGCAATAGTAATACCAGCATTGATTTAATAGCTTTACTTGATAGCTGTTTTTTTCAAAGAAGGCTTTTTTAATTTGGTTTTGTAACCAATTAGGCATTATATTCACTCCTTGTTGTAATCATTAAACTCGGTTAAGAACGAAAAATCGTTCCTTCCACTTTCTTGAAATATCCATCAATAGCGCACTTCTCTCTATAATATAATGGATAAGAAAATGTTTTGATTTGGACGGTGTTATATCATTCGATAAGATTTAGTAAGGTATAAGTTTATTGTATGCTATAATAGTTTGTCTTGTTGAGGAGGGATAAACGGATCAATGACAAATGAAGAATTACAAAGATTAGTTGAGGATATTTCTTGGAAGTATTTTGAAAGAAAGTTTGAACATGAAGCATCTTTTAATCTTAGATTAAGAACTACTGGGGGAAGGTATTTATTAAACACTCATAATATTGAAATTAATAAAACGTATTATGAGGTATTGGGATTAGAGGAGTTAATAGGTATTATTAAGCATGAATTATGTCATTATCATCTTCATTTATTAAACAGAGGATATCAACATAAGGATGCTGATTTTAAGACGCTTCTTAAAAGAGTAGGTGGTCCTAGGTTTTGTTCTTCTCTACCAGCTGAAAGGAAGAAAGGGCAATCGAAGAGAGTTCTTATTTATTCTTGTGTTTCATGTCAACAAAAATATACTAGGAAAAAAAGAATGGACATAAGAAAGTATGTTTGTGGAAAATGTAGAGGAAGATTAAAATTAGAAGAAATAATTAGTGTTGATAAGTGATTTTCAATGAGGAATTTTATTTTCGAAAAAAGTTTTGAAAGGTGCTTGACTTATTATTTATATGTCCTTATAATGTAAAGAGTCGACAAGAGAGCAACTTGTTAATGCAACTGCTGGCAACTGTCTCGTTAGATAGTTGGACAAGTCGATGAATATTATTCCGCAGTAGCTCAGTGGTAGAGCATTCGGCTGTTAACCGAACGGTCGTAGGTTCGAGTCCTACCTGCGGAGCCATTTTGGGGAAGTACTCAAGAGGCTGAAGAGGCGCCCCTGCTAAGGGTGTAGGTCGCGTAAGCGGCGCGAGGGTTCAAATCCCTCCTTCTCCGCCAGAAAGCAATTTAAAGTTATGGCCCGTTGGTCAAGCGGTTAAGACACCGCCCTTTCACGGCGGTAACACGGGTTCGAATCCCGTACGGGTCATTTGTTATTTGTAATTTTGAAAGTTTGGTCCGGTAGTTCAGTTGGTTAGAATGCCTGCCTGTCACGCAGGAGGTCGCGGGTTCGAGTCCCGTCCGGACCGCCATTTAAATTTTTATTATTGGGCTATAGCCAAGCGGTAAGGCAACGGACTTTGACTCCGTCACTCGTTGGTTCGAATCCAGCTAGCCCAGCCACGAGCCATTAGCTCAGTCGGTAGAGCATCTGACTTTTAATCAGAGGGTCGGAGGTTCGAATCCTCCATGGCTCACCATTATATATATTAGAATAAGCGGGTGTGGCGGAATTGGCAGACGCACTAGACTTAGGATCTAGCGCCGCAAGGCGTGGGGGTTCGACTCCCTTCACCCGCACCATCTAATAAACGAAAAAGATTTATGAATGTACAATAAATTATCTCTTGTAGTGCGGTCGTGGCGGAATGGCAGACGCGCTAGGTTGAGGGCCTAGTGGGGGCAACCCCGTGGAGGTTCAAGTCCTCTCGGCCGCATCAAAAAAGTGTTGACAGCCGATAAAATATGTTGTATGATTATAAAGTCGCTTTCGGAAATATGCGCCCGTAGCTCAATTGGATAGAGCGTCTGACTACGGATCAGAAGGTTATGGGTTCGACTCCTTTCGGGCGCGCCATATTCGGGAAGTAGCTCAGCTTGGTAGAGCACTTGGTTTGGGACCAAGGGGTCGCAGGTTCGAATCCTGTCTTCCCGACCATTGATATCAAGCTTAAAAATAAATATCAACCTTATAATGCGGGTGTAGTTTAATGGTAAAACCTCAGCCTTCCAAGCTGATGTCGTGGGTTCGATTCCCATCACCCGCTCCAAATTTTTTATTGCTCTTTGAAAACTGAACAAACAAACGTCAACAATAATCATTTTATAACGAATGTTATAGAATGACAACAAGTAACAAAAAAGCTAGAGTTTAGCAATGAGCTAATCAACTCTTTATTGGAGAGTTTGATCCTGGCTCAGGACGAACGCTGGCGGCGTGCCTAATACATGCAAGTCGAGCGGACTTTAAAAGCTTGCTTTTAAAGTTAGCGGCGGACGGGTGAG